>NZ_JCBAMT010000121.1:0-17242 GCF_059760445.1 Achromobacter sp. D7-1
GCCCCGGCGGGGCCGTCCTGCGGACTTCGTGAGCGTCCCCCGGACGCTCACAGGTGCCCTTAAGGTCCCCGCCGCCAGGGCGGCGGCGGATCCCTTAAGGCCACCACACAGAACGCACCCTGCGGGTGCGGGTATCTCTTTGATTTTTTGTTGTTTTTCTTGCAAAGAGCGGTTTTCTACTGTCTGACAACGAAAACGAGAATGGCTTGGATACCCGCACAAACATTAGCGCTGCGCCGTATACAAACGCAGTTTCTCTTCTAAGAATCTCGATCAGCAATTGCCGGTCGCGACAAATCCGCGACGGGACTGCGACACAACCGTGACACAACCGTGACGCGACCGTGACGCGACCGTGACACAACCGTGACACAACCGCCACAAAACTGCGACGCAACCACGACACGACCACCGCGCCACCGGAGAAGTGACGGCTAGGTCCGAAAAGCCCAGCGCACAAATGTGGGCTTCCCTGCTTTTTTTGACTAAACACCGACCTGTGGGGGGGAGGTCGCAGAACCATCGGAAGCGGTCTATGGTAGATGCCGGGTCTCGACCCGCAGTGGCCACGAAATCCGCGATCGCGAAGATCTCCTTCGGACTTGAGGCTAGCTAAGAGCGCCAGTCCACTGTCGCTGTGATGCGGAAGCGGCCGGCCCCTTGCTGCGTTGTGGCAGAGTGTGTATATATGTAAGTGGCCGCACCAACGAGCCAACGGGGAGGGGCTCTATGAAGATCGTTCAGGTCAAGATCGCGAACTTCCGCGGGATCGCGGAGGGTACGGTCTATTTCGATGGACACAGCGTGCTCGTCGGCGACAACAATGCGGGGAAATCTACGCTGCTAGAGGCGATTGACCTGGTGTTGGGACCAGAGCGGCTCTCCCGTCGCCCAATTGTGGACGAGCACGACTTCTATGCGGGCCACTATCTCCGTGCTGACGAGCAGGCGATCCCGCTGTTCATCGAGGTCATTGTCGCAGATCTTAATGATGATCAGATTCGGCACTTCCGCGAACATTTGGAATGGTGGGACACAAAAGCGAAGACGCTACTGGCCGGTCCGCCGGTCGAGGGCACCGACGCTGCTGGGGTCGGGCCCGCACTGCGCGTCTTCTTCCGCGGCGCCTACGACGCGGAGGAAGACGACTTCGTGGGCAACACTTTCTTCGCGCTGCCCGCACCAATTGGTGCCGCTGAGTACCAGACATTCCGCGCCGCTGACAAGCGCAAGTGCGGCTTCCTCTACCTGCGAACGGTGCGCACCGGCTCGCGCGCGCTTAGCCTGGAGCGTGGCTCGCTGCTCGACGTGATCTTGCGCCTTCAGGAGTCGCGCCTCAAAATGTGGGAAGAACTGTTGCGTTCACTGCGTATCCTGCCGGTCGCAGAAGAGCCCGAGCTCGGCGTCACCGGGCTGCTGTCCGAAGTGCAGGCCTCGGTTAAGAAGTTCGTCCCGTCTGACTGGGCCGAGGAGCCGCACATGCGCGTCTCGGATCTCACGCGCGAAACGCTGCGCCGAACGCTGACGGTCTTCATGGGCACAGGAGCGAAGCGCCCGGATGGCAGCACCTACGCTGCTCCGTATCAACACCAGGGCACTGGCACCATCAATACGCTGGTGCTTGCGCTGCTGTCCATCATCGCCGAGCTTAAGCAGAACGTCATCTTCGCCATGGAGGAGCCCGAGACAGCGTTGCCACCGCACACGCAGAAGCGCATCGTCAACAGCGTACGTGAGAAGTCAGCGCAGGCCCTCTTCACGTCGCACTCCCCATACGTACTTGAGGAGTTTGAGCCAGCGCAAATCAAGGTGCTCAAGCGATCGAGGGGAGTACTGACCTCAGTTTCCGCCAGCCTGCCGCCAACGATCAAGCCGAAGGCCTACAAGGCAGAGTTCCGGGCGCGCTTCTGCGAGGCACTGCTCGCTAAGTACGTCCTCATCGTGGAAGGACGCACGGAGTTCGATGCGCTGCCGGCGGCCGCTCGCGCGCTCAGCCAAACTGAACCACAGTATTTCAAGTCACTCGAGGCGCTTGGCGTGGCTGTCATCGATGCCAAGACGGACTCCCAGGTCGCGCCGCTTGGCAACTTCTTCAGGACTCTGGGCAAGACAGTCTTCGCGGTTTTCGACAAGCAGGATGAGGCACAGCTCGCCCTCATCTGTGCTGCCGTCGACTACCCGTACGAGTCACATATGAAGGGATTCGAGTCGCTGGTGCTGCAGGGTACCAGCGAAGACGCGATTCGGCGTTACGCGCTGGGCGTGGTGGCGGACGGCGATTGGCCACCGCACCTGATTCGCGTGACGCCGAATGCTGAGTCTGATCTGCAGACGCTCAGGGAAGCACTGTCGGAGTACTTCGCGTGGGGCAAAGGTAGCGGCCAGGCTGCCGATCTGCTGACGTGTTGCACGGGTTGGCAAGAGATGCCTGAATACATAGCCAGGTGCCTGCATGGCATATTCCGGGTCATCGAGCCTACCTCTCCAGAGCCACCTGCGCCTTCCATCGAACCCTCCGCGGCCTGAAAGTCATGGTGTTGAGTCCGCAAAAGCTCACGTTCCTGGCGTGTCCGGGTCACGCATTGGCCCTCGCCGGCCCAGGGGCCGGTAAGACCCACGTCGCGCTCATCAAGGCTCAGCAGCAGATTGCCAGCGGAACCTTGAAGCCCGGCCAGAAGGTGCTATTCCTGAGCTTTGCAAGGCCAACGGTCGCGCGCATCCTCGAGAAGGCGGCGGAACTCATCTCGCAGGATGAGCTTAAGCACCTAGAGATCAACACTTACCACGGGTTCGCCTGGAGCATCCTGCGTAGCCACGGCTACCTGTTGAGCACTGCTAGGGCCATAACACTTCTCCCGCCACCCGAGGCCGCGGCTCACTTTGCTGATGTAGACGCCAGCGCCCGCGAGCAGGAGATGCTTCGCCTGTTCGAAGAGGAGGGGCGGCTGCATTTCGACATGTTCGCTCGGCTGGTCGCACAGCTTTTCCAGCGCGGTGACCGATTGGCGACAATTTACTGTGACGCCTATCCCACGGTAATCCTGGACGAGTTCCAGGACACCAATGCCGATGAGTGGGCGCTGGTCCGCCAGTTGGGCCGACATAGTCGCCTCATCGCGCTCGGAGACCCCGACCAACGCATTTACGAATTCCGGGGCGCCGATCCACGTCGCTTGGGGGATTTTGTCGAGGCGTTTCAGCCGTCGAGCTTCGATTTCTCAGGTGAGAACCACCGAAGCAGCGGGACAGACATCACCACCTTCGGCAACGATTTGTTGACTGGTCGGAACCGTGGTAGGACCTACACCCACGTGAAGATCGTGCGGTATGGCTTCCGCAGGAACCAGAGCCCGCACTTCAGGGCGAAGGCGGAGGTGCTGGCCGCACTCAGGCGCCTACGCGACCAGCCCAACACCTCGGTGTCTGTACTTGTGCCATCCAAGGCATTCATGTTGCAGTTCTCGCAGTACCTGTCTTCGGAGCTGGATGGACTGCCCGCAATCCGGCACGACGTGGCGATGGACGCGGAGTCGCCGTCACTGGCTGCAAACGTCATCGCCGTGCTGCTGGGAGGCGGCTCTACTGCGTCGCTGGCGTCGCGTCTAGTCGCCACGCTGCACACTCACATCCGTGGCCGTGGTGGCAATAAGGCTCCTGCGCAAGCGGAGATGGGCCTCGCTGGCGCGATCGGTATTTATATGTCGACGGGAAAGATCCGGGGCAAGAATAGGGAACTCATCGTTACGGAATGCCAGAGGATCGCGGCCGTACGCGCGAATTTAATACTCTCAGGAAACCCCGAGGAAGACTGGGCTGTAATGCAAGAGCTGATCGCCACGTCCACCGCTCCCCAAGTGGCCCGGGTGGCCGAGGACGCGCGTTTTCTTCGCCTGCTGCACAGAGGCTCCGCGCTGCGCACCGCGCTAACTGTGATGTGGCGGACCCGGGGCGACTATGTAGGTGCAGAGGCGGCTCTGCGCGAGGCCTTGCTCCAGGAGCATTTCGTTGCCGCGCAGAAGGAGTGGCGCGGGCTGCACGTTATGACGATCCACAAGGCCAAGGGGAAGGAGTTCGATGAGGTCGTCATCTACGAGGGGACGTTTTCCGGGCGAATCTTGGCTGCTAACGCTGACTCTAGGCGCATCGCGCAGTCGCGGCTGGCGCTGCGCGTTGGGGTTACGCGGGCCATCCGCCGCGCGACGATCGTGACGCCCCTGCGCGATGGCTGCCCTTTTCTCTAGTCAGAGCTGCACCTCTGAGACAACGATCCAACCGCGTGAAGGTCCGAACGAAGTCACTTAGTCGGATAGTCCTATCCGCCAATTGTCACTGACCATCTGAGATTAGTTGACTGCTTTACCGCGGTTGAGTTCGTTGCTTTTGTTCATAGCGTCGAACCACTCCGTAATGAAATCCACGAAAACTCGGACGCGGGCAGGCAAAAGCCGCGTGGTTGTCAGGACATAGAGGGGCTGAGGTTCTAATTCCCAACCAGGCAGGACGCGTTGGATTCTGCCAGATTGCTCGAGCGCGTCGGCCTGTGTTTGGCCAATCGGACCGATTCCCATATCTTGCATGACCAGATCTCGGATGACTGCACGACTGTTGGTCTCCACTAGTGGCGCGGGCCGAATCGACGTAGTCTCTGCACCATTCTTCAAGAGCCAGCCCTGGGCGGGATCGCTGATCGGTGACAGCAGGCAGGTATGCGACTCAAGGTCGGAGGGGCGCTCGGGAGTTCCATTGTGGGCGAGGTAATCAGGCGTGGCGTACAGTCGCCAGTGCAGCATAGTGACCCGTCTTGCTATCAGTCGCGACGAGGGAGGCGGATCTCCGATGAGGATACTTGCGTCGTAACGCGTTGCCAACAAATCCGGAAGAACGGATGACAAGCTGATGTCAAAGGTCAGTTTGGGGTGGGCCGAGCGGAGCGGGGCAAATAGGCTTTCGGCGAAGTAGGCGGCGAAGTCTCCTGGCATGCTGATCTTCAGTTGCCCCGAGGCTTCGGAGTTTTCGCTGTCCAAAGCTTCATTGACCGTATGTGCCATTTGCAGGAAGTCGTCGATCTGCTGCAGATAGCGCGCCCCTACCTCTGTGAGATCGAGGCGTCGCGTGGTGCGATTGAATAGTTTGACGCGGATGTTCTCCTCGAATTCAGTAATCCGCCGAGAGAGTGTCGACGTGGGGATTCCGGTGGATTCAGAAGCCTTGGTAAAGCTCCCGGCCCTTGCTACTTCGGCGAACAACGCCATATCTCTCAGTCGGTCCATGTCTCTCATAATTCCGTACCCCTTTTGGTGTGCTTACCCACAGGTTTTCTAACGCCTGTCGAATTCATAAAAATGGTTGCTTTCATGGAGTCGAGACTGGGGCGGCGCACTCCTGTCAACGTCGACAGACAAATTCGCGCTATGCCCCGTCGCCACGCAAGGTGGTCAGCTCGATGTGCACGAGCTTGCTGTTGAAAGCGTAGCTGGAGCCAGCCGATACGCTCAGCGGCGACAAACTCATGAGCAGTGTTTGCGTTGTGCCCAACGCGCGGCATTCATGTGGATCCGGAAGAACTCTGTTCGCATCAAGCTTCATTGACACTCGTCAACACCAGCGTGGCTTTAAGGCGTGGGCACGGCTAACTCAAGATTGACCTTCTGGGTTGCAGGAGTTCGGGCAGGTCGCATTCGCCCATAAGCGACAACATCTCGCGCTCGATTGTGCGCTTAAGGGCATAGAGAGGAAGGCAGTTTGGCTCGACGCCAAACGGCGACTCCAGTTCATGACCCAGTGCATCAAGGCCAAAAAAGGTGTAAGCCGTAAGCAGCGCTGGCACGACCGTCCACCAGTCCAGAGATCCCGCAAGGGAGAATGGGAGCATTACGCAAAAGACAAGTGCCGTGCGGTGAAGCAGCAGTGAGTAAGCGAACGGGACTGGCGTTGTCGAAATGCGCTCGCACGCAGCCTGAACTTTAGAGAGCGAACGGATCTCTGTCTCAAGGACGGAATAGTGAAGCGGGTTTAGGACGCCTTCCTGCATTAGCGATAGCAGCCGTCGACCCATCCGGTCGAGCACAGTATTGGTTGCGTTGGGGTCCTTCGGTCCGACGCCGATACTTATCCACGGTTCGATAGCGGCGATCTCATCTTCACTTCGAAGGCGTGCTGTAAGTCCACAGGCAAATCCGCAGATGCCGTGAATCAAGTAACGTCGATCCTCGTCGGGCAGAAGAGAGGTCTGCCGTGCGAGAGAACGTGCAGAGATGATTAGCTCTCCCCAGAGCTGTCGTCCCTCCCACCACCTCGCATAACACGCATTATTGCGGAAACTCATAAAGACGGAGAGTGCGATGCCTATCAAGGTGAACGGAACCGTCGAGATATGAGCGAAGATTCCAGGGTGGGCTTGAGCGGCAAGGACTGCGATTACGCTGATGATAGCAATGG
Organism: Achromobacter sp. D7-1; assembly: GCF_059760445.1. Taxonomy (NCBI): domain Bacteria; kingdom Pseudomonadati; phylum Pseudomonadota; class Betaproteobacteria; order Burkholderiales; family Alcaligenaceae; genus Achromobacter; species Achromobacter sp. D7-1. The sequence goes on from NZ_JCBAMT010000121.1 coordinate 6,439, forward strand.
CAGCTAGCCTACCCGCAATGCGCGGCAGGACAGAGCCGCTCACGTTGAAAGCGATATCTTTGAAGCTTGGTTTTGATCGTACGATCATGGCCAGATTCTCAACAGTTCACTGAAACAAGGATCCACTACCTAAGTTTTGAGGATGACGCGAATGACTAGCGCTGCCGCTCCCAGCGTCAAGACGCTGGCTGCCCAGATAATGATCATCCAAGCGACTCGTCGACCGAGAGATTGGTGATTTTTCATCAGTGGTATCCGTGGGTGCCGACCTTGCCACGGAATACCCAATAGGACCATCCGGTATAGGCAAGAATGATGGGGATGATGATGGCCGCACCCACAAGCATGAAGAGTTGGCTTTGCGGCGGAGCTGCCGCATCCCATATTGTCACCGAGGGCGGAACTACGTAGGGGTAGATGCTGATGCTCAAGCCCACGAAACCGAGGAGGAACAATCCGAGTGCCATCGTGAAGCAGACGTAATCTGCGCCACGTTTTAGGCTCCAAAAAAAAGTCATTGCACAAATTACCACCAACAGTGGGACCTGCGCGGTGAGGAGCACTCCCGGCATAGCGAACCAGCGTCGCCAATAGTCGTTGGCGAGAAATGGAGTGGCCGCGCTCACGGCACAGAGAGCGACTAGCGTGGCCACACCGAGCGGTAGAGCAAGATTCCGCGCACGCTGTTGCGTGCTTCCGTCGGTCTTCCAGATTAGCCAAGTTGCGCCGAGAAGGGAATAGCCGACTACGATCGCCGCGCCGGTAAGTAGGGTGAACGGGCTCAACCAGTCTAGCCAACCGCCGGCATAGGCATCTTTGTCGACTCTCACCCCTTGCAATATGGCCCCAAGCGTCATTCCCTGTGCGAACGCGGCCAATAAGGAGCCAAGGCTGAAGGCTGTATCCCAGAGGGCCCGATGCCTCGAATCCCGCCAGCGGAACTCGAAAGCCACCCCTCGAAATATGAGGCCGAGCAGCATCGCGATAATGAGCGGATACGTCGCGGGCAGGATGATGGCATAGGCGACTGGGAAGGCGGCAAACAGGCCGCCTCCGCCCAAAACTAGCCATGTTTCATTACCGTCCCAGACCGGCGCAATCGAATTCATCGATTGGTCGCGTTCCTCCCCAACCGAAAAGATCGGGAAGAGGATGCCGATGCCGAGATCGAAACCGTCCATTACGACATATGCGAAGACGGCGAAGGCGATGATTCCTGCCCAAACAATTGTGAGGTCGATGTACGCCAAATTCATGTCAGGTCTCCTGATCGGTCGACGCCGCGATAGCCGCAGCCGGTGTGATGCCTGCAGCACGTTGCGGTACTCTGGGCGGTTGCGACTCACCTGATTGAGGAGGTTTTGCCATCATGCGGAGCATGTAGTAGGTGCCGGCACCGAACGCGCCAAAGTAGACGATGATGAAGGCAATGAGAGACGTCGCGACAGCAGCCGCGTCGAGCGGGGAATGGGACTCTGCGGTTCGCAGCAGGCCATAGACGGTGAAGGGTTGTCGCCCAACTTCGGTCGTGACCCATCCCGCAATAACAGCGATGAAACCCGATGGTCCGAGCGCGATTGCGGTGCGGTGCAACCAACGCCATTCGTAGAGCTTGCCACGCCAACGGGCGAGAAGGCTCCAAATCCCCAACCCGAGCATGGCGAGGCCCATAGCCACCATGATTCGGAACGACCAGAAGACGATCGGCGTAGGAGGCCAATGATCGCGCGGGAAGTCGTTGAGGCCCGGGAGTGGGGCATCGGGGTCATGTTTGAGTATCAGCGATCCCAGATTGGGGATCTCGATCTTGGCCCGTACTACCGCGTCCTCATCGCTTGGTAGACCGAAGAGGATGAGCGACGCGCCCTTTGGGCTAGGCTCATAGTGACCCTCCATCGCGAGAACCTTTGCCGGCTGGTGTTCCAGTGTGTTAAGGCCATGCTGGTCACCAGCAATGATCTGAATCGGTGCAACGATAGCGGCCATCCACATCGCCATCGAAAACATCTTACGGGCGCCGAGATTTGACGGGGTTCGCAAGAGATGCCACGCTGCAACCGCTCCCACGACCATCGCTGTTGTCAGATAGGAAGCAATAACGGTATGGACAAGACGGTAAGGAAAGCTCGGATTGAAGATGATCGGAAGCCAGGAGCCGGCAGGGACGAACTGGCCCTTGTCGTTAATTGCGTAGCCCACTGGCGTATGCATCCAGCTATTCACTGAAATGATCCAGGTCGCTGAGATTAGTGTCCCGAACGCGACCATACAAGTGGCGAAGAAGTGCGGTCCTTTCCCAACCTTGTTCATTCCGAAGAGCATCACTCCTAGGAATCCTGCCTCCAAGAAGAAGGCGGTTAGAACCTCATAGGCCATAAGCGGGCCGATGACTGGACCGACCTTTGCCGAGAAAACTGACCAGTTCGTCCCAAACTGATAGGACATCACCACACCAGAGACCACGCCCATGCCGAAAGCAATGGCGAAGATCTTGAGCCAATAGCGGTAGAGATTGGCGTAGACAGAGTTACCCGTCTTTAGCCATAACCCCTCCAGCACCATAAGGTAGCTTGCTGTTCCTATGGAGAAGGCAGGGAAAATGAAGTGGAAGGAAACCGTAAACGCGAATTGTGCGCGGGCCAGGATGAGTGCGTCGAGATTTTCAAACATCAGGTTTCCTTCAGCTTTTTTCAGCCGTCCACGGAGTACATGTACTTCTCAAAGTCGCAAGTACGTCGTTGGAGACGAAAGCGCCCAGTTGATCGAGATTTCATCATACTGGGTACTGGTATGGAGTATCAAGAAAAATATGAAGATCTCATTGCGTTGGGTGACTTATCGCTGCAAACACATGATTCCCAGGAAGATGCGACGGACCTACGCGGCATCTTGTCCGTTTTGCAAATGAGCATGCTCTCCAAAGCTCGTCCCGAAATATCGAGCTATGGCAGCAGTGTGGAATCGACGTTGCGACCGTGCGACTGGGATACCGTTGGCGGCAGACAGACAACGCGTCAGGGCATGCGATGCGCTTGCATAACGACAAAAAGTTGGAGGGTCAATCCCTATCCGTGCCATCTACGACGCTTAGGAGCTCCCGGTTCGGATTCCCGGTTCGGATCGTGCTAACTCTTGCGAAAGAAAGGGAGCGGTCCGGCTGTCAGATGTTCGGGCCACCTGTTGAGGAGATCCCGCCACCACGATGCTGCCGCCGGCGTCGCCCGCGCCTGGTCCCACGTCGACCACCCAATCGGCCTGGGCCACCGCGCGCATATCGTGTTCTATCATCACCACGGTATTGCCGGCATCGACCAGGCGCTGCAACTGAACCAGCAGCCTGTCGGCATCCGACGCATGCAGTCCGGTGGTCGGTTCGTCGAGAATATAGAGGCTGCGTCCGCGTTGGCTGCGCTGAAGCTCGGTCGCCAATTTGATGCGTTGCGCCTCGCCACCGGAAAGCTCCGTGGCCGGCTGCCCTAGGCGCAAATAGCCCAGTCCGATATCGCGCAGCAGTTGCAGCGGCCTTGCCACGGCCTCTTCACCTGCAAAGAATTCGCTGGCTTCGTCTACCGTCATTTGCAGCACCTCGGCGATGTTGCGCCCGTTCCATTGAACCTTCAGCGTGGCCTCGTTGTAGCGTGCGCCGTGGCAGGCCGGGCAGGGCGCGTACACGCTGGGCATGAATAGCAGCTCTACGCTGACGAAGCCTTCACCTTCGCAAGTTTCGCAGCGCCCCTTGGCCACATTGAACGAGAACCGTCCGGCGTCGTAACGGCGGCGCCGCGCATCAGGCGTAGCGGCGAACAGCTTGCGCACGTGGTCGAACAGGCCCGTGTAAGTGGCCAGGTTCGAGCGTGGCGTGCGCCCGATCGGCTTCTGGTCCACTTGCACCAGGCGCTGCACCGCATCGACGTCGCCGGCCAGATGGCCGCCGGTGGTCTCGATTACCGCCGGCCCTTCGCTGGCGCCGCCTTCGGCCGCGTCATCCTCGGGTTCGTGGCCCAGGTGCAGCAGCACCAGCTCCGGGAGGGCCTGTGCGACGAGGCTGGATTTGCCCGAACCCGAAATGCCGGTGACGGCTGTCAGCACGCCCAGCGGAATGCGCGCATCCACGCCGCGCAGATTGTGGCGGTGGATACCTTGAAGGTCCAGCCATCCGGTGGCTTCGCGTCCGCGGCTGCCAGGCGCGGGAATCTCGTCGAACAGGTAGCGCGCGGTACGCGATTCGGCGATCTTGCGCAGGCCTACCGGCTCGCCGCTGTAGAGCACGCGGCCTCCGCGCTCTCCGGCCTCCGGTCCCACATCCACCAGCCATTGTGCGCGGCGCATCAAGTCCAGGTCGTGCTCCACCACGAAAACCGAATTGCCCGCGTCGCGCAACCTGTCGAGTGCGTCGTACAGGGCTTGGCTGTCGGAGGGGTGCAGGCCGGCCGAAGGTTCGTCGAGCACGTATACGACACCGAACAGCAGTGAACTCAGTTGCGTGGCCAGCCGCAGGCGTTGCAACTCGCCGGCGGAAAGGGTCGGCGTGGCCCGGTCCAGCGTCAGGTAGCCGAGCCCCAGCCCGCGCAGTTGGCGCAGGCGCGCCATCACGCTGCCGGCCAGGCGTTGCGCGGCGAGGCGTTTTTCTTCCGATAGCGCGGAGGTGCGGCGCACGTCGGGCGATACCGCATGGACTGCACGGCCGGAGGCCGCACGTTCGGCGCGGTCGCGCCGGGTTGCCTTCTTGTCTGTGGCCGCGCCCGCCGTATGGGCGCGGAAATCGCCCTGGGAGATGGGTTCGAGCAAGGCCGCCAACCGGTCCAGCGGCATTTGCATGAATTCGCCGATGTCCACTCCGGCGAAGGTGACCGACAGCGCCTCGGGCTTGAGCCGTTTGCCGTGGCAGGTGGGGCAGGGCTTGCCCTCCATGAACCGGGACACGCGTTTTCTCATCAACGCGCTCTGGGTATTGGCAAAGGTGTGCAATACGTAGCGCCGGGCGCCGGTGAAAGTGCCCATGTAGCTCGGTTCCAGCTTGCGCCTGAGCGCCGCGCGGGTTTCGGCGGGCGTGAACCCCGCATATACCGGCACCGTGGGGGTTTCCTCGGTGTACAGAATCCAGTCGCGGTCCTTCTTAGGCAGGTCCTTCCATGGCCGGTCAACGTCGTAGCCCATGCTGACCAGGATGTCGCGAAGGTTTTGCCCTTGCCAGGCGGGCGGCCAAGAGGCGATTGCGCGTTCGCGTATGGTCAGGGAGGGATCGGGCACCATGATCGCCTCGGTCACCTCGTACACATGGCCCAGGCCATGGCAGGTCGGGCATGCCCCCTGCGGCGTGTTGGGCGAAAAGTCCTCGGCATACAGCATCGGCTGATTGGCCGGATAGGCCCCAGCGCGCGAATACATCATCCGGACCAGGCTGGACAGGGTGGTCACGCTGCCCACGGAGGAGCGCGTATTGCTGGCGCCGCGTTGCTGCTGCAACGCGACCGCAGGCGGCAGGCCGTCGATCGCATCGACGTCGGGCACGCCGGCCTGGTCTATCAGGCGTCTTGCATAAGGGGCCACGGACTCGAAGTAGCGCCGCTGCGCCTCGGCATAAATGGTGCCGAAAGCAAGCGAAGACTTGCCGGATCCGGATACGCCCGAGAACACCACCAGCGCGTTGCGTGGGATGGAAACATCCACTTCTTTGAGGTTGTTCTCGCGCGCCCCGCGCACCTGCACGAGGCCGCTGGCCGCGGCGACACAAGAGGATTCGCCGAAAGAAGAAGTTGGCATGTTCTTATCCTGTAGTTCATGAGGTAGCGAGGGGCCAATTGCGGAGGAGATCAGTCAGTCTTCCACACTTTGGGGTGCCGTTTCATCGAGCGAGCGCAGCCACGCAAGTCTTTCTCCCAGCTTGCGCTCGACGCCTCTGTCCGTTGGCTGGTACCAGCCCGGCCGTGTCACGCCCTTGGGCAAATAGGTTTGCCCCGGGGAGTAGCCGTTCGGCTCGTCATGGGCGTAGCGATAGCCTTCCCGATATCCCATCTGTTTCATCAACTTCGTCGGCGCATTGCGCAGATGAAGGGGAACAGGCTTGGAGCCGCTGTTCTTTACAAACGACTTGGCAAGGCCCCAGGCGGTATAGGCGGCGTTCGACTTAGGTGCCAGGGCGAGGTAGGTAACTGCCTGGGCAAGCGGAATCTCGCCCTCGGGAGAGCCCAACCTTTCGTAAGCTTGTGCAGCATTGAGCGCTAGTTGCAAAGCCTGTGGGTCAGCATTGCCGATGTCTTCACTGGCCATAACCACCATGCGGCGGGTCACCTGGCTGACGTCACCGCTACCGTCGAGCATGCGGGCCAGCCAATATAGAGCCGCGTCGGGGTCCGAGCCCCGAAGCGACTTGTGGAAGGCGGAGAGCTGCCAGTAGAACTCGTCGCCGCCCTTGTCGAACCTGCGCAGGGATGGGCTGGTGGATTGCCCGGCGAACTCGCCATCGACCACGGCCACGCCAGCGCCCAATGCAGCATTTACCACCTGCTCAAGCAGATTGAGCAGGCGTCTGCCGTCGCCATCAGCGAACCCTTTGAGCAGATCCAGCGCGTTCGCGTTCAGCGTAACGCCCTGGAGATGCGCCAGCGCGCGCTCATAGAGCTGCTGCAGTTCGTCGCTGGACAGCGGTTCCAGGGTATAGACCTGCGCTCGCGAGAGCAGCGCGGAATTGACCGCCAATCCAGGATGTTCAGTTGTGCCACCCACCAGGGTCAGGAGCCCCGATTCGACATGGGGAAGCAGGGCATCCTGCTGCGCCTTGTTGAAGCGATGGATCTCATCGACGAAAAGCACCGTCGACCGACCGTGGTTGTCCAGTTCGGCCTGGGCCTCGTCGATGGCTTGGCGGATGTCCTTCACCCCAGCAAGCACTGCGGAAATGGCAATGAACCGGCTGTTTGTCGCACTGGCGGCCAGACGCCCGAGGGTGGTCTTGCCCACGCCAGGCGGTCCCCAGAGGATGAACGAGTGCAACTTTGCCGCTTCGAACGCGAGACGCAACGGCTTGCCAGGATCAAGTAAGTGCCGCTGCCCGACGAATTCGTCTAGCGTCTTGGGGCGCAGGAGTTCGGCCAAGGGAGGCTTGGGCTTTGTCGTGAATAGGTCAGTCAAGTTGAACTCCCTGGCATTTTTTGAAAATAGTTCCGATGACGCTGGTCCTTTAATCCAAGGATCCGGATTTGCCCAACGCCATAGGCTTTGACGTGTGGTCCTTGTTTGGGCTCGCCCGCATGATGATGCGAGAGCCCCGGTAGCCGATGCTGTGGTTCCACACCCAGCTCAAGGCAACGCTAAGGCGATTTCGCGTGCCGATGAGGAAGTAGATATGCGCGAGTTTCCAAATCCACCATGCAAAAGCGCCGCGCAGTTTCACTCGCCCCATATCGATGACCGCCAGGCTACGGCCGATGGTGGCCAAGTTTCCCTGATGTCGGTACTTAAAGGGCTCGTCGCTGGGCTTGCCCTTCAAGCGCCGCCCAATGAGGCTGGCGACGTACTTGCCTTGCTGTTTCGCCGCTGGAGCAATGCCAGGGACAGGTTTTCCATCTGGCATAGTGCACGAGGCCGTATCGCCGATGGCAAAGATCTCCGGATGACCCGCCACCGTCAGATCGGGCCTAACGACGACTCGGCCAGCACGATCGGATGCCGCGTTCAGCCAGCGGGCAGCCGGAGACGCCTGGACCCCGGCGGCCCACACGATGGTCTTCGCCGAAAGAGGCTTGCCGCCATACACCACGCCCTCGGCCGAGCATTCGGTCACCGGAGTACCCAGTACGACTTCGACCCCTAGCTTCTCGAGTGCCTGGCGCGTATAGGCCGAAAGATCCTCTGGAAAGACGGACAAGAGGCGTTGGCCGGCCTCGATCAGGACAACACGCGACGCGCCGGGATCGATGGAGCGGAAGTCGCGCGCCAACGTGTCTCGTGCAAGCTCAGCAATGGTGCCGGCCAATTCCACCCCGGTAGGGCCGCCGCCGATGATGACGAACGTCTGCAGAGCAGCACGCCGCCGAGGATCGCTCGTGCGTTCGGCTTCTTCGAAGGCTGCGAGGATGCGCCCTCGAATGGTCGTGGCATCTTCCAGCGTTTTCAGCCCTGGAGCGAAAGGTTCCCATTCGTCATGCCCGAAATAAGCGTGGGTCGCGCCTGTGGCGAGAACCAGAGTGTCGTAGGGTTGGCGCGATCCATTATTGAGAATGACTTCGCGTGCTTCCTGGTCAACACCTTCTACTTCGGCCATCAACGTGTTGACTTCCGGCCGATTGCGAAAGAGATAACGAATGGGCCAAGCGATCTCCGAGGTAGAGAGGGACGCCCCTGCGACCTGGTAAAGCAAGGGTTGAAACAGGTGATGATTGCGCCGATCGATGATCGTCACATCGACCTCGGTGCCCGCTAGCTCGTTGGCAACCTCGATCCCGCCGAAGCCCGCTCCGATGATGACGACGTGATGCCGGTCTGTAGAGGTCTTTATCATGACCTGATCTCCTCTCGCTCAGCGGTTCAGCGCTGACGCATGGTGTGCCATATGCTCGCCAATGAAGCTGGCAATGAAGTAATAGCTGTGGTCGTGGCCCGGGCGCAGGTTCAACGTCAGCGGATGCCCCGTTTCTTCGCACGCTTTGCGCAGCAGTTCGGGGCGCAGTTGGCTCTCCAGGAACTCATCGTTCAAGCCCTGGTCCACCAGCAGCGGCAATCGTTCCTGGACGGTACGAATCAACTCCACTGTGTCGTATTGCTTCCATGCTTCCTGATCGCCGCCTAGGTAGGCTGCCAAGGCCTTTTGTCCCCAGGGCACCTGGGTCGGGGCCACGATGGGAGAGAAGGCAGATACGCTGCGATAACGACCTGGATTGCGCAGCGCGATGACCAGGGCTCCGTGCCCGCCCATGGAATGGCCGCTGATGCTCCGTTCCGTCGTCACGGGAAAGTGGGCCTCGATAAGCGCCGGCAGCTCCTGCACGACGTAGTCATACATCCGATAGTTCGCAGCCCAGGGGGCCTGTGTCGCGTTGACGTAGAAGCCCGCCCCTTGCCCGAGGTCATAGGCCGGATCGTTGGCAACGCTTTCGCCGCGCGGACTGGTATCCGGCGCGACGACGGCGATGCCATGCTCAGCCGCATAGCGCTGGACAGCGGACTTGGTGATGAAGTTCTGCTCTGTGCAGGTGAGGCCCGAAAGCCAGTACAGCACCGGCACTTTGCCATGTTGCACTTGAGGAGGCAGATAGACACCAACCTTCATCGTGCAGCCCAGCGTCGTCGATTCATGTTGATAGACGTCCTGCCAGCCATCAGAGCTGGCGTGATGTTCGACGCGTTCCATGTTTTCTCCAATGTTCAAACGAATGACGCGGTGGCGCCAAGATGGCAGATACTCAGGAATACTTCTCTTCCCCTGCCGGGTCGCCGTGGGAGTGTCTGATTCTGCGCACTGTCCACCAGATCGCGAGCATCACCACGGGGACCAAAACCGCCGTGACCGGCGCCACAACGTCGTGAATAACGGGAATACCCTTGAGCAGATAGCCAAGGAGACTCACGACGTAATATGAAATTGCTGCAACCGACAAACCTTCGACCGTTTGCTGAAGGCGCAATTGCATCTTGGCCCGGTTATTCATTGACGCGAGAAGGTCCCGGTTCTGGCGTTCGAGTTCAACGTCGATCCAGGAGCGCAACAGCGAGATGGCTCGATTCAGTTTGTCGGAGAGTTTGGCCTGACGCTCTTTCACCGATTGGCATGTCCGCATCGCCGGGGCGATGCGCCGCTGCAAGAAATCGCGCCAGGTACAGTACCCGGATACGGCTTCTTCCGAGAGCGCCTCCAACCTTTCCTCGACGATCTCGTAATAGGCGCGGCTAGCTCCGAATCGATATAGATTTGCTGCAACACCTGCTTCCAGCTCGGCAGCCAGGCGGGTCAATTCCGCAAGAAGGACGTCGCTGTCGCGCCTTCCCGCCAAACTCGTGCACATCTCGTCGGTGATCGCTGCGAGCCGCGACTCCATGCGTCGAAGTTCCGACGTCATCGACCGCGTCAACGGCAGCGAGAGCAACGCCAAGGTCCGATAGGTCTCTATCTCCAGAAGGCGTTGGGCCAGCGCGCCCGCCCGTGTGGGATTCAAATCGCGAGCGAGGATGAGGATGTGCGTTAGACCATCTTCGTCCTGCCGGAAGTCGGTCAAGATGGCGGCTGACCCATCCTCCACCAGCGAATAGCACAGGCTCGCGGGGTCAAACCGGTCGGACGCATTCTGCGTTTCCGGCGTCCATGGAAGTACGCTCAAACGGACGCCGGACACGACTGGGCCGGGAGGGACGAATCCGTGCTTGAACGGATTCTCGCCACATGGCTCTCCAGTCTTCGGATCAAGCGAAGCACACCAGAGATACGTCGAGAATTCCGTGTGCTTTTCGCAGTGCAGGTCCCCCTCATCCCATGTCAAGCCGTGAAGCGGCATTGCGTGGTCAGGCTCCGCAACGCCGAAGCGATGAGACAGCTCACTCATCGCCATCTGGTCCTTTGCAAGGTCGCCTTCGGTCATGAAGGCAAGCTGCAATATGCCTCGAGGAGCTTCAATCAACAGATGCGGGCGTGCGTGTACTTCGTCCACGGCGACAGCCCGATCGACATAGGCCGGCATGCCGTACACCGTTGCGACGGATTGTGCGGGCGTATCAATGTTGATCGGCTCGTTCATAACGACCTCATTTCTTATCGGTTGAAAAGAAGCGAACTTCGCGGTAGATGTCCGTAGCCGTGCACAAGGTGCACGGC
>NZ_JCBAMT010000122.1:0-17053 GCF_059760445.1 Achromobacter sp. D7-1
CAGTGGAAGAAATCGCCGCCGTCGCCGATTCGGGCCTGTCCACCTTCGTGGGCCGCGAAGTCGCCAAGAGCGACCGTCCGGAACTGGCCGGCGCGCGCGTCGTCGTCTCCGGCGGCCGCGGCCTGGGTAGCGCCGAGAACTTCAAGATCCTGGATCCGCTGGCCGACAAGCTGGGCGCCGCACTCGGCGCCTCGCGCGCCGCGGTCGACGCCGGCTACGCGCCTAACGACTGGCAAGTCGGTCAAACCGGCAAGATCGTCGCGCCGCAGCTGTATGTGGCGGTTGGTATCTCGGGCGCCATCCAGCATCTGGCCGGCATGAAGGATTCGAAGGTCATCGTGGCCATCAACAAGGATCCGGAAGCGCCGATCTTCGGTGTGGCCGATTATGGCCTGGTGGGCGATCTGTTCCAGGTCGTGCCTGAACTGACCGGCGCGCTGTAACCGCCGGAATCCCGGCGCATCCTGGTCCCGGTCGTCGATGGCGCCGCGGCGGCGGGGAGCCTTTCCCCGCGTCGCCCGGCCTCGCGTTCACTGCGTGCGGGCATCGCCGCCTTTGGCCAGGATGGCCGTCATGTCTTGCTCGTAGCGATAGCCGTCGCGCAGGCTCATGTCCTCTATCGTGTTGAGCGTGTGCTTGGCCAGCCGTGTCGCGGCTGGTCGCTTCGACGCGATGCGGGAGGCCAGCTCGCGCGCTGCGGGCAGCAGGTCCTCGGCTGCCACACAGGCTTCCACGATGCCCAGGCGATACAACTCGGCGCCCGGAATGCGCTCGCCGGTAAGCATCATGCGCCGCGTGCGCGAATGCCCGAACAGTCGCATCGCGTGCCGTCCGCCACCCATGGCGCCGACGTCGATCTCGGGCAGGCCCAGGAGCGCTTTTTCCGAGGCGATCAGGATGTCGCACGATGCGGCGATGGCCAGGCCGGCGCCCAGTGCGGGGCCGTTGATGGCGGCGATGACCGGCTTGGCGCATTCCCGTATGGAGTGGAAGCACTCGCGCGTGCGCCGCGAATGCATGGTCAGGCCGCCCAGGCCGGCCGTGTTCTCGGCGCGCTGCTTGAGGTCGGCGCCCGCGCAGAAGATCTTGCCCGCGCCGGTCAGCACCACGACATGCACCTCGTCGAGGTCGGAGAGCTGGTCCATGGCCGTGGTCAGCTCATCATTGAGCTTGCGGCTGAGCGCGTTGACCGGAGGATTGTTCAAGGACAGCGTCGCAACGTGGTCCTGGATGTGCAGCTGCAATTGGGAGAATTGGTCCATCGGGAATGGTCCTGATTGGTTGCGCATTATGATATGAGGCGCCCGCGACTTCCCTGCGGGCAGGTTTAGGAAACTTCAAATGGCTACCCTGATTCCGGCAACGAGCCGTACGTTGGCCGCCTTCGAGATATTTGCGCGCGAACAGCGCGAGTTGTCCAATTCGGAGATGGCGCGCCTGCTTTCCTTGCCCGACAGCAGTTGCTCGGATTTGCTCGGCACGATGCATGCGCTGGGCTACCTGATGCGCACGCCCCGCACGCGCCGCTTCTATCCCACCGCGCGGCTGTATGAGATCGCGCGCCAGATCGCGGAAAACGATCCCTTGGCCAAGTCGGCCAAGGAAGCCGTGCAGCAACTGGTCGAGAAAACCAACGAAAGCGCTTTTGTCGGCATGCTGGACCGCTCCGCCGTCAAGGTGGTGGCGGTGCTGCCTTGCCGGCGGCCGTTGCGCTACATCATGGAAGTCGGCGATCGCGCGGCGTTGCACGCCTCGGCCATAGGCAAGGCGCTGCTGGGTCAGCTCGACACGGACGAATTGCAGGCCCAGGTCAAGCAGCTCAAGCTGGAGGCCGTGACGCCCCATACGATCACCAGCGCGAAGAAGCTGATGACCGAGGTGGCGCAGGGGCGCAAGCAGGGCTGGTATGCCTCCGAGGGAGAGGGGGTCGAGGGCGTGACGGCCTTGGCCGTCGCGGGCGTCCTGGGCGAACTGCCGGTGGGGCTGTCGCTGGCAGGCCCCTCCGACCGCGTCCACAAGCACCGCAAGGCCTACCTGCAGGCGTTGTTCGAGATACGCGACACCCTGTCGGGCTGAAGGCGTATTCATTGCCGCACGGGCCACTGGAAGGGCGGGCCCTTCTTATCGAAGAATCGTTGCAGGGCCATGGCGTGGAAGTTGGCGCTCATTGCAACGCCTTGGCCGTCGCTTTCCAGCATGAGCATGGTTTGCAGGTCGCTGCGCAGGGATACGTTCAAGGCGCGCTTGGTGATGCTCAGGGCGACCGGTGAAGCCTGGGCAAGGCAGCGCGCGATGGCGCGCGCACGCTCGGGCAGGTCCTCGGCGGGCATCGTTTCCAGCACCAATCCCAGCTCCCTGGCTTCCGTGGCGCCGAACTCGCGCGCCGAAAACAGCAGCTCCTTTGCGCGCTGCACCCCGACCAACCGGGGCAAGGTATAGAAGGTGCCAAAGTCGGCGACCGCGCCGAGGCGTCCGAAGGCCATGCAGAAGCGCGCGTCGTCGGCCGCCAGCACCAGGTCGCCGGTCAGCGCCAGGCCCAGGCCCGCGCCGTAGGCTACGCCCTGCACCGCGGAAATCACGGGCCGGTCGAAATCCAGCAGCGCCGAGACCAGGTCGTGCAGATCGACCAGCCTCTGGCGGCGGCCTTGCGCAGTCGCTTCACCGTCGGCGGCGCTGCTGCGCAGGGCCTTGAGGTCGCCGCCGGAGCAGAAGTTGCCGCCCGCGCCGGTCAGGATCAGGACCTTCAAATCACGGTCGTGACGGAGTTCGTGCACCAGTTTGCGCAGCGAGGTGCGCATGGCAATGTCGATGGCGTTCTTGGATTCCGGCCGGTTCAGCGTGATGGTGCCCACGCCGTCCTCGATTTCATATAGCAGGCCTTCGTACATGATGGTTGGTCCTTGTAGGGCTAGAGTCGTTCAGGGGTAGGGGAGGTCAAAAGCAGGGCGTCGAGCACCCAGGCGCCTTCGCCGGCGGGGCCGACCCAGACGGGGTTGAATTCGGCTTCCAGGATGTCGGGGCGGTCCGACACGAATTCGGCAAGCTGGATGACCAGGCGCACCAATGCATCGGTGTCCATCGGCGGGAGATTGCGGAATTGGCCCAGGTAGGCGCCATGCCGCAGGTCCGCCAGCATGTCATGCACATCGGCTGGCTGTATCGGCAAGACGCGGTGCGCGACGTCCTTGAGCAGCTCCACGAATATGCCGCCCAGCCCGATGGTGAGGACTCGGCCGTACATGAGATCGGTGCGGATCGCGATCAGCATTTCGCGCCCGGCGTCGTGCAGCATCTTCTCGACCAGCACGCCGTCGATGCGAGCGTCGGGACGTCGTGCCTGGACCTGGCTCACCATCCGCGTGTGGGCCTCGGCCGCTTGTCCTGGCGTGCGCACGTCCAGCCATACGCCGCCCACTTCGGTCTTGTGCAGGATCTGGGCGCTGACGATCTTCAGCGCCACCGGAAATCCCAACGCCTGCGCGGCGGCGGCAGTTTCTTCCGCGGAGCGGCACAGGCTGCCTTGTGGCACAGCAATGCCTGCTTCGCGCAGCATTGCTTTGGCGGCTGCCTCGGTGCACGCCACGGCTGCGCCTGATTCATCCCCCGAGGCCGCGGACATGGCGGGCGCTGCGGCCATCGCGCCTGGCAGCATGCGGCGCGGCGTCACTTTTCGTACCGCCGCCAATGCCGAACCTAGCGAAAGGAATGGCGCCAGACCGTGTTCTTCAAGCCGCAGAAAGCCGCTGCCCAGGCGACGGCTCATCCAGACCGCAATGATGGGCCGGGATGCGCCGGCGGCGGCATCGATGATGGCCTGCGCGATGCCGTCGGTGAGCTCTCCATAGTCGGCCGGAATCGGCACGATGACCGCGCCCACATTGGGGTCCTGAGCCACCGTGCGCAGGCACGACGACAACCCTTCGATGCTGTTGAGCGCTTCGGCGGTCACGTCCACCGGATTGGCGATGGCCGCATAACCGGGCAGGCTCGCGCGCAGATGTTCGGTTGTTTCCGGCGCAAATTGTGCCAGGCGCAATCCCTGGAGTCCGATCTGGTCGGCGGCCATGGCGGCCGCGCCGCCGGAGAAGGTCACCACGGCCAGTTCGTCGGAAGTCGGAACGCTGCCGCTTGCGGCAAGACGCGCCAGCGCGACCAGCTCGTCCATGTCGTGCGCCTCGATCGCGCCGAACTGCGCGAACATGGCGCTGTTGACTTCAGCCGTGCCTGCGATCGAGCCGGTGTGGGACTGAGCGGCGCGCACGCCATACTCGGAGCGGCCGATCTTGAGAATGATGACGGGCTTGCCGTGCGTGCGCGCCAGATCGAGAGCGGCGGCCAGGCGCTTGCCGTCCTTGATGCCCTCGAGCAGTACGGCGATGACGCCGATCTCGGGGTCGCGGGCCAGGTGAGCGATGAAATCCGGCGCGCCCAGGTCGACTTCGTTGCCCGCGGACAGCCACAAGGCGGCGCCCGGACCATACGACAGCCCCTGGACGATATTGCGTCCGGCCCCGCCGCCTTGGGTGACGATGCCGATGGTCCCCACGTTCTTGTCGGTCTTGAAGGCAGGGGAGATCGTCATGCCCATGCGGTCGCGGAAGTTCGACAGGCCAGGGCAATTCGGTCCGTAGACGCGCAACCCGGTCGACTCGCACAACGCCGCGATTTGTTGCTCCAGCGCCCGTCCTTCAGGGCCGGCCTCGCCGAAGCCGGAGGACATGACGATGGCATAGGGAATTCCGCGTGCGGCGCAATCGCGCAGCGCATCCATCACGTAGGCGGCGCGCAGGATGATCAGCGCCACGTCGATGTCGGCTTCCGGCAGGTCGGCAATCGATGGCCAGCAGCGGAACGGCCCGTCGCCGCGCATGGGCGGGTTCACGACGAAAAGCTCGCCCTCCATGCGCGAGTGCAAGGAGAGGTTCTCCAGCAGGCGGGCGCCTTCGCTGTTTGGCCTCTGCGATCCGAGCACCACGACCGCGTTGCGCGGTCGCACCAGCCTGGATAGATCGGGAAATCCACAATGCGACGCATGCATATTTACTCCGTAATTTCGTGGTAGTGTACGATCAGTCGTAATTAATTCTACAGCCTATCGAGGAAAATTACGATAATTCGTACTGATGAGGAGGGAGACCCGCCATGAAGCGATTTGCTGCCGCCGTATCCGTCTTGCTGTGCCTGGGCAGTGTGGCCACGCACGCGCAAAGTCCATCCACCTATCCCGCCAAGCCGGTGGCCCTGCTGGTCGGGTTCGGCGCCGGAGGCGGGACCGACCTGCTGGCCCGTTACTACGCCAAGTCCCTGGCCGACAAGCTGGGCCAACCCTTTGTGGTCGAGAACAAGACCGGGGCGGGAGGCGCGCTGGCGATCAATGCGGCCGTCAAGGCCCCTGCGGACGGCTACACCCTGTTGATGGGCACCACCGGCATCGCGGTGGACACCGCGCTGGGCAAGGCCAGCTACTCCTGGCAGCGCGATCTGGCGCCGGTCGCGATGCTGGGATATGCCAGCAATGTGCTGGTGGTGCCGCAAAAGTCCTCCATACACAGCGTGCAGGATCTGATCGCCGAGGCAGGGCGCCGCCACGTGACTTTCGGTTCGCCGGGCATCACCTCGTCGATGCACATGACGGGGGAATTGTTCAAGCAGATGGCCAAGGTGCGGATGACGCATGTGCCGTATCGCGCTGCGCCGCCCGCGGAACAAGCTTTGCTGGCGGGTGACGTCGACGTGCTGTTCGACAACATGGCGGGAGCCATGGCCTTTATCGAGGCGGGAAAGTTCCGTCCCATTGCCGTCAGCAGCGCGACGCGCAACGCCAGCCTGCCGGACGTGCCCACCATCGACGAGGCGGGGCTGAAGGGCTTTGAAACCACGGGCACCTTCTTCCTCATGGCGCCTGCGAAGACGCCGCCCGAAGTGATCGCCAGGCTGGCATCCAGCGTCGAGGAGATTTCGCGGGAACCGGAGACGCTGGCGTTCCTGGGCCGGCTTCAAATCACGGCGCTGCATGGCGGCAGCGAGGCCGTGTCCGTCTTCATGGAAGCCGAAGTGGCCAAGTGGACCAAGGTCGTGACGGCCCCGGATTTCGAGTCCGCCAAATAGGAGGCCGATGCCATGGACTTTTTGCTGGATTCCACGCAGCAGGCCTTGAAGGACTCGCTCGCACGATATCTGGAGGCCGAGGTCGCGCCGCTGGTCGAACGATACGAAGCGGCCAAGGAAGTCGTGCCGCGTTCCGTCGTGCGTGCCATGCGCGACTATGGGCTGATCGGCGGGCTGCTGCCCGAAGCGGACGGGGGCTTCGGCCTGCCCATGACCACCTATGGCACGCTGATCGCCGAAGTGGCCAGCACCTGGCCGTCGTTGCGCGGCATGCTCAGCGTCAGCAATCTGGCGGCGTCGGTGCTGGCGGGCGCGGGCAGCGCGGGCTTGCGGGAGAAATACCTGCCCGCCATTCTGGATGGACGGGCGATCTGCTGTTTTGCGTTGAGCGAACCCGGGATCGGCTCGGATGCCGCGAACGTGCAGACGCGGGTCGAGCGCATGCCGTCCGGCGGTTGGCGGATCAACGGCCGCAAGATCTACATTACCAACGGGCCGATCTGCGACCTGGGCATCGTCTTTGCACGCAACGTGAGCGGCGAGGGCGCCGGCGGCGTTTCGTGCCTGGTCTTCGAAAGCGGCATGCCGGGATTCTCCTGCAGCCCGATAGGGAAAATGGGCATGCATTGCTGCCCACTCGGCGAACTGCTGTTCGAGGATGTCGAGGTCCCGGCAGAGAACCTGATCGGAGAGCCCGGCCAGGCATTTTCGATCGCGAAGAAGTATCTCAACATCGGACGCTCCGTGGTGGCGTTCGCCGCGCTCGGAATCGCCGAGTCTTCGCTGCAGGCAGCCCTGCGCTTTGCGCGCGAACGAGAGCAGTTCGGGCGGCCCATAGGCGGGTTCCAGTTGGTGCAGCAAATGGTCGCCGACATGATGACGCAGGTGGAGACCTCGCGGCTGCTGGCCTACCGGTCGGCGGACGCGCTGGACCGCGGCCTGCCCGATAACGCCGTCCTGTGCGCGATGGCCAAGCGCCATGCCAGCGATGCGGCGCTGCGCGTGGCGGAACTCGCCCTGCAAATTCACGGCGGGGCTGGCTACACCTCCCTGTTCCCCGTGGAGAGACATTACCGCGATGCCAGGCATCTGAGCATCGGCGAAGGAACCAACCAGATCATTGGATTGCTGATCGCGCAAAGCGCCCTCGGCATCTCCGCGCTTCGCTAAGCGTTTTCGCTGTTTTCCCAAGGAAATGACATGTCCATGAATCCAGGCCGGCGCCGCGCCGCGTCTACCGTCCTATGCTCTCTGTTTGCCGGTTGGCTGTTCGCCGCTGGAGCGGCGCAGGCCGCGCCGGCTTATCCCGATAAGCCGGTACGGCTGATCGTGCCTTTCGCGGCCGGCGGATTTTCCGATGTGCTGACGCGGGTGGTCGGCGCCGCGTTGGCGCAGAAGTGGGGGCAGCCGGTGGTCGTGGAAAACCGCGCTGGCGCCAACGGTGTCATCGGCACCACCGCCGCGGCGCGCGCGGCGCCCGACGGCTACACCCTGCTGATTGCGCTGGATTCGCACGTCAGCAACAACTTCCTGGTGAAATCACTGCCGTACGACACCATGAAGGACTTCTCTCCCATCGCCTTTCTGGGCACGGCGCCCATGGTGTTGATGGCCAATCCGGGGTTCGCAGCCAACAACGTCGCGGACGTGGTGCGGTTGGCCAAAGCCCAGCCGAACACGGTCAACTATGGCACCTTGGGTTCGGGCAGCCAGATCCACATGGCCGCGCGCATGCTGGAGACCGCGGCCGATGTCCAGATGACGCCGGTTCCGTACAAAGGCGGCGGTCCGGCCGTCAGCGACCTGATGGCCGGGCATATCCAGCTGCTGTTCGCCTCGGTGACCTCGGCGCTGCCCGTCATACAGCAACACCGCGCCAAGGCCCTGGCGGTGGTCTTTCCCAAGCGCCTGGCGGCTTTGCCGGATGTACCCACCATGGCCGAGCAGGGCTACCCCGGCGTGGAGAAAGTGGGGTTCTGGTTCGGCGTCATGGCGCCTGCCGGCACGCCTGCATCCATCATCGAGAAAGTGCAGGCCGACCTCGCGGACGTCGTGGCGCAGCCCGATGTGGCCAAGCGTCTGGCGGATATGGGGTTGCAGATGCAGCCCATGGGCCCGGCCGAGTTCGGCAACTTCGTGCAAGCGGAACTCGCCCGTTGGGCGGATCTGGTCAAGCGCGAGAACCTGTCGCCTCAGTAGCGCGTGGACTAAGTCCGATAAAAAGGGAGTGGCATCGTCACTCCCTTTTTTTTTGCCACGCTACCAGGCTCGCGTCGGCGCCGCAGCGCGTCAAGCTGCCTCGGAGGCGAGCCACACGGCCGCAGGCCCTTGGCCGGTCAGCAGATCGAGGATGGCTTGGGTGTGCTGGCCGGCCTGGGGGACCGCTCCCGGCTGCGCGCATGCGCCGTCGAAACGAGGCGCAGGCGCCGCTTGCAGGCAGCCGTCGCGCTCGAAATAGGTGGCGCGCGCCAGGTTATGCGGATCGCGGGCAGCTTCGTCGGGGCTCAGGACGGGCATCACGCACGCGTCGCTGTCCTTGAAGACAGTCTGCCATTCGGCGCGGGAGCGGCCGGCGAACAGCGCTTGCAGGCGCTGTTTGCGTTCCGGCCAGCGGGCTTTTTCCCATTGCGGCGTAAACCCGGGATCGTCAGCCAGCCCCAGCCGTTCGAGCAGCAGGTCATAGAACTGCGGTTCGATGCAGCCGACCGTGATGTAGCCGCCGTCGGCGCAGCCATAGGACGCATAAAAGGGCGCGGCGTTGGGCAGGCTATGGTCGAGGTCATCGTTCACGATGCCCTTGCTGCGCGCCGCCAGCAAGAGCTGCATCGAATGCGCCGATCCGTCGCTGACCGCGGCGTCCACCACGCAGCCCTGGCCGGTGCGGCGCGCCTGCAGCACGCCACCGAGCAGTCCGACGGCCAGGTACAAGGCGCCGCCGGCGATGTCGCCCACCACGGAGAAGGGCGTGGCGGGCGCAGCCGCGGCGGTTCCCGCGTGCCACAACGCGCCGGACAGGGCGATGTAATTGGCGTCATGCCCGGCGAGATGCGCCATGGGGCCATGCTGGCCCCAGCCGGTCATGCGGCCGTAGACCAGCCGCGGATTACGCGCCCGGCAGATGTCCGGTCCCAGTCCCAGGCGTTCGGCGACGCCGGGACGCATGCCCTCGATGAACACATCGGCATGCTCGATCAGGCTCAACAAGGTGTCGCGGCCGCCGGGCGTCTTGACGTCGAGCGCGATCGCCCGCTTGCCGCGCTGGATGCAATTCTCGTAGCCGATGCTGCCCGCCCGTCCGTCAGGCCGCTGGACCGAGATGACGTCCGCGCCCAGGTCGGCGAGGTGCATGGCGCAGAACGGGCCGGGCCCGATGCCCGCGAGTTCGACCACCCGCACGCCGCGCAGTACTCCATCCTTGCTTGATACGACATTTGCTTCTTGCATGTTGGTCTTGTCCGTTCAGTCCAGGTTGATGACGGCTTCGCCGACGATCTTGTTGACGCCGTGCTGATCGGCGCAGCTCAGCGTGACGCGCACGCGCTGTTCGCCGTCCTCCATCATCTTCTCGGCGACCCGCGCGCTGCACAACGGTTCGGCACCCAGCTGCATGATGCCGGTAAAGCGCATCGCCAGTCGGCGGATGCGCTGCTGCGGCACCCAATCGGTCAGCAGGCGGCCGACGTAGGCCGCCGATAGCATGCCGTGCGCGAAGACGTCAGTCGCGCCGGCGCTGCGCGCGTAATCGAGGTCGATGTGCATCGGATGATGGTCGGCCGAGGCGCCTGCATAAAGCGCCAGGGTCTTGCGGGAGATTGGCGGTATTTTCAGCGCGGGCAGCGAATCCCCCACGGTGATCGAGGCGTAGGCAGGAATGTCCATGGTGTCTCCTTCAGTCGTTGCGCTGGACGACGATGGCGCGCAGGTCGGCAATATGCCAGCCGTGCTGATTGGTCACGCGCGTATCCTTGACCAGGAAGTCGAGCGCGCCGCCTTTCTTCTGATAGACGTCGGCGACTGTCAGGTCGAAGGTCAGGGTATCTCCGGCGTACGCCATGGCGTGGTAGCTGAATTGCTGTTCGCCATGCAGGATCCGGCTTTCATCCAGGCGGGTGAGGCGGGCCGTGCCTATCGAATCGAAGGCGTCGATCTCCAGGCAGAAAAGGAAGGTGGGTGGAACCGGCAGGCGCGGATGTCCGGCCGCCCGCGCCGCCTCTTCATCCAGGTAGACCGGGTTGGTCTCGCCTATCGCCTTGGCGAAGAAGCGCAGGCGGCCGCGCTCCACCAGGATGCTGCGCGTGCCCAGCGACTGGCCGATAAGATTCTTGTCGAGCAAGATGTTCTCCTTTGGTTTGAATGCAAAGCCAACACGGCGCGGTCAGCTGGCCCTGGCGCCGGTGCGCTCGATGATGGCTTTCCACTTGATTCGTTCGCTGCGCACCAGTTCGTCGAACTTTTCGCCTCCCAGGTTCAGCGGCGTGCCGCCCATGGTGGAAAGCGAGGTGATGACCGCCGGATCCTGCAGCGCGCGCGCTACCTCCTCCTGCCAGCGGTCGATCATGGCCTTGGGCGTTCCAGCGGGGAAGAACAGGCCGATCCAGGACATCGACTCCGCCTTCGGATAGCCGGCCTCGGCGATGGTCGGGACGTCGGGCAGCAGGCTCAGCCGCGTGGCGCTGGTGACTGCCAGGGCGCGCAGCTTTCCGCTCTGAATGTGTCCCAGCGTGGTGGCCGGATAGTCGAACGAGGCATCGACCTGTCCGCCCAGCAAATCATTGATGGCCGGCGGGCTGCCGCGATAGGGCACGTTGACGTATTTGATTCCGGCCACGGTCTGGAACAGTTCGGCCTCCAGGTGGGTGGCGGTGCCATTGCCGGCATTGGCCATCGTGATGGTGCCGGGGTGTTCGTTCGCATAGGCCACCAGTTCCTTGACCGTGCGATAGGGACGGCCGGCATTGACCACCAGCACGTTGGGCAGCGCGATGACGCCATGCACGGCGACAAAGTCCTTTTCTGGATTGAAGCTGATGGATTGGTACAAGTACTGATTGGTGGCCTGGGTTCCCTGCGTGCCCATCAGCAGGGTGTAGCCGTCGGGCTTGGCCCGGGCGACGTGCTCGGCCGCAGGGTTGCCGCCTGCGCCCGGCCGGTTCTCGACCACCACGGGTTGGCCCAGTCCTTTCGATACCTTGCTGGCGATCAGGCGGCTTACCTGATCGGTGATGCCGCCGGCAGGACCCGCGGAAACAATGGTCATCGCGCGGGCGGGATACGTATCGGCAGATGCGGACGCCGATGCCATCGATAGCCCCACCGCAAGCGCCAGCGCAATGCGCTGGATCGGTTGGGGAAGTTGATGGCCGGGATTGTGGTTTTGCATGGGTGTCTCCTCCAGTCTCTTGAAAAAAACGGTTGGAATGTACTCCGGCATTTCGTATAGTACTACGAGCAGGCGGAGTATTGGCTTTTTTTCCTGCCCTGTCCATAGCAGTTTCAAGGGACGGAAAAGACTTGCGCTCCGACTCATATCCGCGCGGCGCGACGTACGCAGCGCGATCGTTGATGGCCCTCTTTGGGCCACCTCTTTTTCCATTGAAGCTGGAGACTGTATGGATCTGAAACTGAAAGGCCGCGTGGCAATCGTCACGGGTTCGGCGCGTGGGATCGGAGCGGAGACCGCCCGTTTTCTCGCCACGGAAGGCATGGCCGTCGTGATCAGCGACCTGGACCAGGACGCCGCGCAAGCGATGGCCGGCGCCATCGAAGCCGAGGGCGGCAGGGCGGTAGGGGTGCGTTGCGACGTGCGCGAGCAGGAGCAGGTGCAGGCCATGGTGGCGGCCGGTTATGAGGCTTTCGGCCGCATCGACGTATTGGTCAACAATGCAGGCCTGGTGAAAGACCGCACGCTGCTCAAGATGGACGAGGCCGATTGGGATTTGGTGATCGACGTCACGCTCAAAGGCGCGTTCCATTGCTGCCGCGCGGCGCTGCCGCACATGCACGAGAACGGGTGGGGACGCATCATCAACATCGCCTCGCGTGCGCTGTTCGGCAACCCCGGCCAGACCAACTATTCGAGCGCCAAGGCTGGCATCATAGGCATGACGCGGGCCTTGTCACTGGAGCAGGCGCGCAAGGGCGTGACGGTGAACGCCATCGCGCCGGGCTTCATCGAGACCGACTACATCAAGAGCCTGCCCAACTACAGCACGATCCTGGAGAACGTGCAGGCCAAGAACCAGGTCCCGTTCGCGGGCCAGCCCTCGGATATCGCGGGCGCCGTGGCGTTCATGGCTTCGGAGCATGCCCGCTACATCACTGGCACCACGCTCTTCGTGACGGGAGGCCGCTATGGTTGAACTGGATCCGGACGGCCTTTCGAGCGAGCACGGCCTGTTGCGCGACAACATCCGCCGCTTCCTGAAAACGCGCGTCAACCCCATCATCAACCAACATGAAGCCGCCAAGACCTTTCCCTTCGAAGTACTGGGAGAACTGCGCGACTTCGGCTACCTCGGCGGCTATCTGCCTGAATCCTCGGGCGGCTTGGGTATCGATTACCTGACCTGGGCCATCATGATGGAGGAGGCGGGCTACTGCTGGCTTTCGCTGCGGGCGCTGATCAACGGCCTGAATATCGTGGGCGGCATTCTCGACGCCTATGGCACCGAGGAACAGAAGGAACGGTTTCTTCAGCCGCTGTTGCGCAATGAACGGCGCACCTACGTCTCGATTTCCGAGCCGGATGTGGGATCGAACGTGGCCGAAGTCAAAACGCGCGCGGACAAGCAGGGCGACCATTACGTACTGAACGGCAGCAAGCTGTGGGTGACCAATGGCATGTTCGCCGACTTCGGCATCGTCGTCGCGCGCACGTTCAGCGATACCTGCCAGGGCGGCCTGTCGCTGTTCCTGGTGGAGAAGGCCCATACGCGCTTCGATGCGCGTCCGGTGGACACCATGTTCGTGCGCAGCACCGGGACCGCGGCCTACACCTTCGACAATGCCCAGGTACCCGCGGCCAACCTGCTCGGCCAGGAAGGAGAAGGACTGCGGCAGATTCTCATCGGGCTCAATTTCGGGCGTCTCAACGTGGCGATGGGGGCGGTGGGCGCGGCGCAATGCGCGCTGGACCTGTCCATCGACTACGCGCGCACCCGCAAGCAGTTCGGGCAGCCCATTGCAGCCTATCAACTGGTGCAGCGCCACATCGTCGAGATGACGATGAAGACGCAGGCGGCGCGCGCCTTGGGCTACCGCGCGGCGCGCGCCATGCAAGCGGGCCTGCCGGCGCGCGTCGAGGGCTCGGTGGCCAAGCTGTACGCGACCGAGGCCGCGCATCAGGTCGCCAATCACGCCCTGCAGGTGCACGGCGGCATTGGCTATGCCACCGACTATCCGATAGAACGGATTTTCCGCGATACGCGCGGGGGAATGATTCCGGAAGGAACCACCGAAATCCAGACGCTCATCATCGGGCGCGAGATTCTGGGCATTTCGGCATTGAAGACTGGAGAACGCGCATGAACGATTCCAACCCTCTGCAAGATATCGCGCAGACGGCGATCTATTGGGAAGACCTGCCGGTCGGCACTCGCTACCGGACGTCTTCGCGCACCATTACCGAGGCCGACGTGGTGGCCTTTGCCGCGCTGACCGGCGATTCCAACCGTCTGCACGTCGACGCCGAGTACGCCAAAGGGACCTTGTTCGGGCAGCGCATCGCGCACGGCATGCTGGTCGCATCCTACATGGCGGGGCTGACCTCGCGTTCGATTCCGTATCAGCTGACCGAAGCCGCGGTGCTCGGCGTGCTGGAGAACCGTCTCAAGTATCCCAAGCCGACCTTGATAGGCGACACGCTGCACGTCGAAATCGAGGTGATGGAGCAGAAGCCGACCAGCCGCCCCGACCGCGGCCTGATCGGCTTCCTGCGCAAGGGTGTCAATCAGCGTGGCGAAACGGTCTGCGAAATGGAAGCCGTTTGCCTGCTCAAGCGCCGGCCATCGGAGGAACAGGCATGAGCGGGCCCGACATCCGATTCGCGGACTTGTCGCGGCTGGTGCTGCCGCAGTCCATCGTGCTGGTGGGAGCGTCCGAGAAGCCGGGCAGCATCGGCCAGCGCACCCTGGAGAACCTCATGGTTCATTCCGGCTGGCAGGGCCGACTTTCCTTGGTTAACCCCGCCCGCCAGAGCATCGCGGGCCGGCCTTGCGCGCCTTCGGTGCGCGATCTGGACCAGCCGCACGACGTGGCCATTCTGGCCGTGCGCGCCGAACTGGTGCTGGACACGCTGCGCCAGTGCGGCGAGTGCGGAACGCGTTATGCCATCGTCTTCAGCTCGGGCTTTGGCGAGACGGGTGACGCGGGCCGCGCGCTGGAGGCCGAGATGCGGAAAATTGTTGCCGATACGGGCATGCGCATCTACGGACCGAATAGCCCTGGGCTGACTAACGTCAATGGGAGGCTGGGCATGAGTTTTTCCCCTGCATTCCGTACCGACCAACGGCCCGGGCCGATAGGCGTGGCCTCTCAGGGCGGGGGGCTGGGCCGCTCGTTCATCCAGGCGATGGACCGCGGCGTGGGCACGGGCCTGTGGTTTTCGGGGGGCAACGAGGCCGACCTGGAGGTCAGCGACTACATCCACTACATGGCGGACGCGCCCGACATCGAGGTCATCGTCAGTGTTCTGGAGGGCGTGCGGGACGGGCCGCGCTTCATGGCTGCGGCCTTGCACGCTGCCCGGCGCGGCAAACCCATTGTTGCGCTGAAGGTCGGCAAGTCTGACTACGGCATCAAGGCGACGCAGTCGCACACCGCGGCAATATCGGGCTCGGCGGAGATCAACAGCGCCGTCTTCAAGGAGGTTGGCGTCATCGAGGTCGATGACGTCGACCAGTTGATCGATACGGCCTCCATGTTGGTGCGCGGCAAGCCCACCGGCCGCGAACGCATTGCCGTGTACTGCTTTTCGGGCGGAACGGCGGCGCTGGCTTCGGACCAGATAGGCCTGGGCGGCCTGGTCATGTCGGAATTCACGCCGCAGACGCTGCAGACGCTGCGCACCATGCTGCCGGACTACGCCGCCATCGACAATCCGGTAGACGTGACCGCGGAGGTGCTGGTCGATCCGACGCTCACCTACTCGGCCTTGAAGGCGACGGCGGAGGATCCCAATACCGATCTGGTCGTCGTGCCCATTCCCGTGGAGTACGGGCAGACCACCACGCTGCTGGGCGAGAGCATGGCCCGGGTGCAGCGGGAAGTGAAGACGCCGATCGTGCCGATCTGGATGAGCGACCGGACCGGCGAAGGGCATAGGCACATGATAGAAGGCGGCTTGATGCCGATGCGTTCGGTGCGCAACGCCGTCAAGGCTATGCGGCGCTACATTGACTATGGAAATTGGAGGGCAGCGTTCGATGCCGCCTGGAATCCGCTGGGCCGATCCCGTCCGGCGGCCGCGACGGCCACGCTGAGCGAGGTGGACGCCAAGGCCCTGCTGGGGCGGGCCGGCCTGCCGGTGCCGCGCGGAGAAGTCGCCCGCACGCCTGACGAGGCCGCGCGCGCGTTCGAGGTCTTGCGGTGCGACGGCGTGGTCATGAAGGTGATCAGCTCGACCATCACGCACAAGACCGACGTCGGCGGCGTGCAGCTGGGTGTGCGGTCCCCGGACGCGGCGCGCGCCGCGCATACCCGGATATGCGAACAGGTGGCCCAGGCGCACCCGGAGCATGCCAATCAAGGCGTGCTGGTCGAAGCCATGTTGCCGGGGAGGTTCGTCGAGGTCGTGGTCGGCATCCATCGGGATCCGGTCTTCGGCCATGTTTGCACGTTCGGCTTGGGCGGCGTCAGCATCGAGTTGTTCAAGGACGTCAGCCGCCGGCTGCTGCCGCTGACGCCCCAGGCTGCGCGGGCCATGATCGCCGAAACCCGCTGCAGCCAGCTGCTGAATGGATATCGCGGCCAGGAACCGTATGACGTGGATGCGCTGGTCGAGGCCTTGGTGAAAATGAGCGATTTCGTTGCCGGGCATGCCGACAGGATCGAGGAGCTGGAAATCAACCCCCTGGCCGTGCGGCCTCGCGGGCAGGGCGTGATGGCGCTGGATGCAGTGCTGAGCTTTGACGCAACGGAGAAGAAGACATGGTGAAGACGGATATCGGCTACACCACGGTGGATGCCATCGTGGTGCGCGGACGCGACCTGTCCAAGGAGATCATCGGCAAGTTCGATTTCATCGACATGATCTACCACACTACCTTCGCGCGCATGCCCAGCGCGCGCGAAAAGACCATGGTGACCGCCATACTGGTCACCACGGCGGACCATGGCATCACGCCCAGTTCGCTGGCGGCGCGCCTGACCTACGCGGGCGCGCCCGAGGCCATGCAGGCCGCCGTCGCGGCGGGGTTGCTGGGCGCGGGCAGCGTGTTCCTGGGCACCATGCAGAACGCCGCCGAGATGTTGATCGAGGCGGGGCGCGAGCTGGGTCCGGACGCAAGCGACGGCGCGGTGCGCGACGCGGCGAGAGCGCTGATCCAACGCTACAAGCAGGAGCGGCGGCCCTTGTACGGTGTGGGCCATCCCATCCACGTCAATGGCGACCCGAGGGTGGCGACGCTGCGCGAGCTGTCGCGCGCCAATGATTACTACGGCGTGCATTGGCGCCTGATGGACGCGATCAGCGAGGTCCTGATCCAGGAGAAGGGCAAGAAGCTGCCCTTGAACGCGGTGGGCGCGATCGCCTCGATCGTTGCCGACATGGAACTGGATCCGATGGTGGCGCGGGGTCTGGCCCTGGTGGGCCGCTCGGCTGGCTTGCTGGCGCATCTGGTCGAAGAGAAGACGCAGCCGATCGGCAGGGCAGCCTGGGAGCTTGTGCTGCAGGACGACCCGCGCAACGAAGTGCCTTGACGGGTCGGGCGGCCGGCCAGGGCCGGCC
>NZ_JCBAMT010000123.1:0-16289 GCF_059760445.1 Achromobacter sp. D7-1
GCGCCCGCCGACGTTGAACGGGAAAGCGCGCCCGCCTGCCTGCGGGCATTCGCGCCGGTCCCGCGCCTATCCCTGCCCTACCAGAGCGTGGTGGTCGCCGGCGACAACGATCCGTATTGCCAGCTGGAACGCGCGCGCGCCTTCGCGCGCGATTGGGGCAGCCGGCTGGTGATCGTGCCGGGCGCCGGCCACATCAATGCCGACAGCGGCCTGGACGACTGGCCGCAAGGCTTGAAGCTGCTGGGCGCGCTGCGCCGCCGGGCGGTGTGGCGGGTGTCGCCGCCGCCCGAACGCATCGCGCCGATTCCCGCCCGGCCGCTGTCGCACCAGGCCTGAACGCGGCCTGACGGCCGGACGAAAAAAAACCGGAACCGCGAGGTTCCGGCTTTTTCATGCGGCGGTGGCCGCCGCGGTCACTGCAGCAGGCTGCGCAGCATCCAGGCGTTCTTTTCGTGCACGTCCAGGCGCTGGGTCAGCAGGTCGGCCGTGGGCTGGTCGTTGGCGGCGTCGGCCTTTTCGAACGCGGCGCGCGCGGTCTTGGCGACGGACTCGTTGGCGGTCACCAGCAGGCGCACCATTTCCAGGGCCTCGGGCACCGAGTCCGGCTCGGCGATCGAGGACAGTTTGCCGAATTCGCGATAAGTGCCCGGCGCGTAATGGCCCAGCGCGCGAATACGTTCGGCGATGCTGTCCAGCGCATTCCACTCTTCCGTGTACTGGGTCATGAACATCAGGTGCAGCGTGTTGAACATGGGCCCCGTGACGTTCCAGTGGAAGTTGTGCGTCATCAGGTATAGCGTGTACGAGTCGGCCAGCAGCTTGGACAGTTCGCCGGCGACGGCGGCGCGGTCCTTGTCCGAGATACCGATGTTGATGCGCGGAACGCTGGAGGTCTTCTTGGGGGACTTGGCCATTGCTAGCTCCTAGGGATGAATGTGCGAAACAAGGATAACACTGCAAATACGGCGAAATGCCGCAATATCCGCTGCTACGGTCAATAAGTCCTGCGACCTTTTGACGCGGCGCAAGCCGCGCGCGCCGGGCTGCCGGACAACGGCCTGGAAATCAATCCTGCACCGCCGCGACCTCGTCGGTCAGCATCTTCACGCCAGGCAGATCGCAGGCGTAGACCGCCTGCGCCAGCGCCTCGATGGCAGCCAGACGCGGGAAGCTGCGGCGCCAGGCCAGCACCACGCGGCGCTCCGGCACATGGCCCTCAAACGGCAGATAGCGCAACAGGCTGTTGGAAGGCGGCTGCTCCGGCACCGCGGTCACGGGCAGGACGGTCACGCCTATGCCGGCGGCGACCATGTGGCGGATGGTCTCCAGCGAGGACCCTTCGAAGGTGCGCTGGATGCCGTCGCTGGCGGCCGAAAAACGCGACAGTTCGGGGCAGACTTCCAGCACTTGATCGCGGAAGCAATGGCCGCTGCCCAGCAGCAGCATGGTCTGCTGCTTCAGGTCCTGCGCGTCGATGGATTTGCGCCGCGCCAGCTCGTGGTCATTGGGCACCGCCACGATGAAAGGCTCATCGTAAAGGGGCTGCATGACCAGGCCGGCCTCGGGCAGCGGCAAGGCCATGATGGCGCAGTCGATTTCGCCCTGACGCAGCAGCTCGACCAGGCGCACCGTGAAGTTCTCTTGCAGCAGCAGCGGCATCTGCGGAGTGCGACCGATCTGCACCGGTACCAGCCGCGGCAGCAGGTACGGGCCTATGGTGTGGATGACGCCGACGCGCAAGGGGCCGGCCAAGGGGTCGTGCCCCTGGCGCGCAATTTCCTTGATGCTGGCGCTTTCTTCCAGCACCTTCTGCGCCTGCGCCACGATGCGCTGGCCAATCGGGGTGACGCCGACCTCGGCGCCGCCGCGCTCGAACAGCGTCACGCCCAACTCGTCCTCCAGCTTGCGTATCGCTACCGAGAGCGTGGGCTGGCTGACGAAACAGGCCTCGGCCGCCCGGCCGAAATGCCGTTCGCGCGCCACGGCGACGATGTACTTGAGTTCGGTGAGAGTCATGGTGGACTACGCCCCCGGGGTTATGCCCCAGCCTCGTGGCTGGCGCTTGCTAGATTAAGGTTGGCGGCTGGCTGCATGGTCAGGTGCGCAGGAAGTCCTCGCGCCCGCGCATCCAGCGCGCCAGATGCGCTTCGACCGCGGCCGGGTGTTCGGCGCGCAGCCAGACCGCGGCGTCGCGCGCGTCCTCGGCGATGGCCGCATCGGTTTCCAAATCGGCGAAGCGCAATAGCGCCATGCCCGACTGGCGCGTGCCCAGGAATTCGCCCGGGCCGCGCTGCTCCAGGTCGCGCCGGGCGATTTCAAAGCCGTCGGAGGTTTCGAACATGGCCCGCAGCCGTTCGCGCGCCACTTGCGACAGCGGCGTCTGATAGAGCAGCACGCATACCGATTCGGCGGTGCCGCGCCCTACCCGGCCGCGCAGCTGGTGCAGCTGGGCCAGGCCGAAGCGTTCGGCGTGTTCGATCACCATGAGCGAGGCGTTCGGCACGTCCACGCCGACCTCGATGACGGTGGTGGCGACCAGCAGGTCCACCTCGCCATCGCGGAACGCCTGCATCACGGCGGCCTTCTCGGCTTGCGGCAGCCGGCCGTGCACCAGGCCGATGCGCAGGTCCGGCAGGTCGACCCGCATGCCTTCGTAGGTATCCACGGCGGTCTGAAGCTCCAGGGCCTCGCTTTCCTCGACCAGCGGACAGACCCAGTAGGCCTGTTGCCCGCCGCGCGCGGCCTGCGCGATGTGGGCGATGACTTCCTCGCGCCGCGCGTCCGACACCAGCTTGGTCAGGACGGGACTGCGCCCGGGCGGCAGCTCGTCGATGACCGAAACGTCCAGGTCGGCGAAGAAGGTCATGGCCAGCGTGCGCGGAATGGGCGTCGCGCTCATGTTGAGCTGGTGCGGCACGTTGCGGCCGCGCACGGTTTCGCCCTTGCGCGTCAGCGCCAGGCGCTGCCCGACGCCGAAGCGGTGCTGTTCATCGACGATGGACAGGCCCAGCCGGTGGAATTCGACGTGGTCCTGGATCAGGGCCTGCGTGCCCACGATCAATTGCACGCTGCCGTCCGCCGCCGCTGCGGCCGCCTCGCGCCGCGCCTTGGCCGACAGGCTGCCGCTCAGCCACGCCACGTTCACGCCCAGCGGCTGCAACCAGGACACCAGCTTGCGGAAGTGCTGTTCCGCCAGGATTTCGGTGGGCGCCATCAGCGCGACCTGGGCGCCGCTGGCGATGGCCTGGGCGGCAGCGATGGCCGCCACCACGGTCTTGCCGCTGCCCACGTCGCCCTGCAGCAGTCGATGCATGGGATACGGCTTGGCCAGGTCGGCGGAGATTTCCTGGACCACGCGCTCCTGCGCGCCGGTCAGCTTGAATGGCAGCGCTTCATATAACTTGGCGACCAGGCCGCCGGCCTCGTTGCGCGCCGGCAGCGATTCGGCTTCCTTGACGCGGCGCGCGGCACGCGCGGCCGCCAGCGACAGCTGCTGCGCCAGGAGTTCGTCGAACTTGATGCGGCGCCAGGCGGGATGCACGCGGTCCAGCAAAGCCTGCTCGGACTCGCCCTGGGCCGGCGTGTGCAAGGCGCGGATGGCCGGCTCGAACGGCGGCAGGTCGTAGCGCGCGCGCGCCTCGTCGGGCAAGGTGTCGGACAGGTCGGCGCGGTCCAGCGCCTGCGCGATGGCGCGGCGCAAAGTCAGCTGGGGCAGGCCTTCGGTGCTGGGATAGACGGGCGTCAGCGCGGTGGGCAACGGCGCGTCGGCATTGGTCATGCGCGGGTGCACCATCTGGCGCCCGAACAGCCCGCCGCGGACCTCGCCGCGCGCGCGCAGGCGCTTGCCCACGCTGACTTGCTTCTGCTGGCTGGGATAGAAATTCAGCCAGCGCAATTGCAGTTCGCCGCTGTCGTCCGCCAGGGTGGCGGTCAGCTGGCGCCGGGGCCGGTAGGAGACCTCGGATTTCGTGATCTCGCCT
The DNA here is from genome assembly GCF_059760445.1 of Achromobacter sp. D7-1. Taxonomy (NCBI): domain Bacteria; kingdom Pseudomonadati; phylum Pseudomonadota; class Betaproteobacteria; order Burkholderiales; family Alcaligenaceae; genus Achromobacter; species Achromobacter sp. D7-1. The sequence continues at coordinate 3,981 of NZ_JCBAMT010000123.1, forward strand.
TCCACCTGGCCGGCAAAACCAGGCCGCAGATCGCTGATCGGGACGATGCGGGTTTCGTCTTCGTAGCGCAGCGGCAGGTGCAGCACGAAGTCCTCGGGCAGCACCAAACCCAGGTTACGGAGCTTGCGCTCCGTATCCGTCATCGCTTTGCCGGCGCCTTTGTTATCGGCGCCGGACCGCTTGGAAGCCGCGGTTGCGGCCGGCATGGAGAAACGAACCTCTGGATTGAAAAGTCCGGGCAGGCTTTACAGGACCAGGATGGCTTCGACTTCGAACTGCGCGCCCTTGGGCAGGCTGGCCACGCCGATGGTGGAGCGCGCCGGGAACGGCTGCGGAATGATCTCGGCCATGATGGCGTTGGCGGCCGTGAACTTGCCCAAGTCGGTCAGGAACAGCGTCAGCTTGACCACGTTGTCCAGCGTGCCGCCGGCGGCCTTGATGACTTCCTGCATGTTGGCGAAAGCCTGACGCACCTGGGCGTCGAAGTTCTCGGAAACCAGATCGCCAGTGCCCGGCTCCAGGCCAATTTGGCCCGAGAGATAGACAGTCTTGGTGCCGCTTACGGCAACCGCTTGCGAGTAAGGGCCTACCGCGGCGGGCGCGGTGTCGGTATGGATGATTTGCTTGCTCATGGGCGGAATCCTTCGAAAGACGGATAGAAGCTACAACTATCGAAGTGTATCGAGCAATAGACTTTTGCGAAAGTGGCTGAACGCCTTAGGGTGGCTGCACGACGGAATATGATCGGCCCGACAAGGCTGAGCCAGCCTGGCGTGATTGCGGCTTCGGTATAATTGGTGAGCTATCCCACGGCTTTTCAAGCGAGGCGTTTGCCATGAAAAATACCAGCCTGCAAGCCAAGGTGGACTATTGGGCAAAGGTGCGCCGTTCCAACTATGCGGCCAGCATGCGCCTGGAAGGCTATCCGGCCACGCCCGCCGACGCGAAGCGCGAACTACCTTCACGCGAAACCGTGTTGCGCGCTCATCGCAAGCCCGCCTGACCTTGGACAAATACGGCACCGGACAGGATCCGTACTGCTACTCCGGCAGCTTCACGTTGCGTAACCGGCTGGACATCCGGGACGATGCGCGGCTCGCGCAGGCTGAGCAGGATCTTTCCGAGATCGCCGTCAGCCAGCTCGAATTTTCCCTGCCTCCCTACGACCTTGCTTACCTGAAGCAGCTCCATCGCGTGCTGTTTCAGGATCTCTACGACTGGGCGGGTGAGCTGCGCACCATCGATATTTCAAAGGGTGGCACGCGCTTCTGCAATACCGCCAGAATCGAGCCCGAGGCCAACAAAATCTTCGCGGCCCTGGCACAGGCCCACTGGCTCATCGATCTGCCGCGTGACGCCCTGATAGCCGCTGTCGCTGTCGCCTATGGCGACCTCAACATGATTCACCCCTTCCGAGAAGGAAACGGCCGCGCCCAGCGCCTCCTGTTCGAGCACCTTATCCTCAATGCGGGCTACGAGATCGGTTGGTGGTCAGTGACGCAAGTGGAATGGGTCGACGCCAACATCGCGGCCGTGATCTGCGACTATGCACCGCTGAAGGCGGTGTTCCAACGCTGCGTTGGCCAGCGGATAGACGGCTAGCGCGGCCCAGGCAAGCTGGGACTGTCGATATCCCCCCGATGCTCCCGCAGCAGGTCATACAAGGCCTGCGCCGCGACCGAAAGCGTGCGGCCCTTGCGCCGCACCAGGTAGAGCGGTCGGGTCAGGGCTTTGCCGGCCAGCGGCACGATGCGCAGGTCGGCGCCGCCGAAATGGAACAGCGTCATCGCCGGCACCACCGAGATGCCCAGGCCGGCGCGTACCAGTCCAGTGGCGGTCGCCAGGTGCTCCACCTCGAAGACCGGGGCCGGCGCATCGGCGCCGAGGGCGGCATCAAGATGTTTGCGCACGCTGCTGCCCCGCGCGAGCTGGATCATCGGATAGCGCAGGATGTCGCGCAGCCTGGCCTTGCCCGCGCCCGCCAGCGGATGGTCGGCGCGGCAGACCAGGAAGTAGCGGTCCGCATGCAGGAACTCGCTGTCCAGCTCGTTCATGTCCGGCCGCCGCGAAGCCACCGCGAAATCCACCTGCCCTGCCTGCACCAGGTCCAGGCAGGGATCCAGCAAGGCATCGCGCAAGTCCAGCATGATGCCGGGATAGGTCTCGCGAAAACGCGCCAGCAGCCCCGGCAGCCAACCTGCGGCCAGCGAAGGCAAGGCCGCCAGCGCTACCCGGCCGCGGCGCCTTGCCGCGTGGTCGCGCAGGTCTTCCATGACCAGATCCATATCGGCCAGCAGCCTGCGCGCGGTCGCGTCCAGCACCTGGCCTTCAACCGTCAGCTCCACATGACGCGTGTTGCGGTCGAACAGGCGCAAGCCGGCACTGTCCTCCAGCTGGCGGATCAGAGCGCTGAAGGCCGGCTGCGTCAGGTGGCAGCGCTGGGCCGCCCGGGTGAAGTGCTTTTCTTCGGCCAACGCCACAAAGGCGCGCAATTGCCGGGCAGACAGATTCATGGCTTTTCTCTATGAATTGATCCGATCTTTCTATTTTACTGATTAGCGGCGGATGCCTATAGTGGGCTCAGACACCTTGATCGAGCACCGCTTCCTTATGCCACTGCCCCCCCTCTACATAGGCTGCGCCTCCGGCTTTTCCGGCGACCGCAGCGACGGCGCCGCCGCCGTGGTGCGCACCCTGGTCGCCCGAGGCGGCGGCGTGCTGATCTACGAAACGCTGGCCGAACGCACGCTGGCGCTGGCCCAGCTGGCGCGCAACGCAGACCCGGAGCGCGGCTACGAGCCTTTGCTGGACGAACTGGTCGGACCCGTGCTGGGCGACTGCCTGCGCCACGGCATCAGCATCGTCGGCAACTTCGGCGCGGCCAACCCCGCCGCCGCGGCCCGACGCATTGCCGCGCTCGCCCGGCAGCAAGGCTTGCCGGCGCCACGCATCGCCGTGGTGCACGGCGATGCGCTCACCAGCGATGCGCAGCGGGAATTGCTGCGTCAACGCCTGGGCGGCGCGCTGGACGGTTTGGACGTGGTCAGCGCCACGGCCTACCTGGGCGCCGCCGAGATTGCGGAAGCGCTGGCAGCGGGCGCGCAGGTCGTGGTGGCGGGCCGCGTGTCGGACCCCTCCCTGACATTGGGACCGGCGCTGGCCCACTTCGGCTGGGCCATGGACGATTGGCCGCGCCTGGGCCGCGCCACCATGGCCGGCCATATGCTGGAATGCGGCTTGCAGGTCACCGGCGGCTACTTCTGCGTGCCGGGCCTCAAGGACGTGCCGGACGTGCATGCCGCAGGCTTTCCCATCGCCGAGATCCATGCCGACGGCCAGTTCGTGATCGGCAAGGCAGACGGCACCGGCGGCATGGTCGACGCGCGCACGGTCAAGGAACAACTGCTGTATGAAGTACACGACCCCGCTCGCTACCTAACGCCGGACGTCGTCGCCGACCTGAGCCGCGCCGAAGTGGCGGAGCTGGGCGGCGACCGGGTGGCGCTGCGCGGCATCACCGGCCATGCGCGTCCCGATGAACTCAAGGTCAATGTTTGCTACCACGGCGGCTGGCTGGCCGAGGCCGAGATTTCCTATGCCGGCGTGCAGGCCGAGGCGCGCGCCCGCCTGGCGGCCGACATCGTACGCAAGCGCCTGGACCCGGCCCTGCGCCTGCGCGCCGACCTGATCGGCGCCATCAGCATCCTGGGCGACGATGCCGGCGAAATGCTGTCCAGCCTGCCCGACGGCCATGGGCGCGACGTGCGCCTGCGCATCGCCGCCGAACACGGCGACCGCAAGCTGGCCGAGAGCGTGCTGCGCGAAGTGAACGCGCTCTATACCTGCGGCCCAGCCGGCGGCGGCGGCGTGCGCACCGCGCTGCGCCCCCGCCTGAACATGATGTCCTGCACCCTGCCGCGCGACGCCGTGCCCAGCGGCTGGACCTTCCTGGAGGAAGCCTCGCAATGAATCCGCCGCTGATCACGGTCCCCTTGTACCGCCTGGCGCATAGCCGCTCCGGCGACAAGGGCGACATCTCCAACCTGAGCCTGATCGCCTGGGACCCGGAATGCTATGAGACGCTGGCCGCGCAGGTCACCGAAGCCCGCGTCGCGGCCTGGTTCGCCTACCGCCATCCCCGGCGCGTCACGCGCTACACGCTGCCCACACTGCATGCCATGAACTTCGTGCTGGAAGGTGTACTGGACGGCGGCGTCAACGATGCCCTCAACCTGGACACGCACGGCAAGAGCCTGTCCTTCAGATTGCTGGACATGACGGTCGAGGTCAGCCCGGCGCTGGCCGGCCGGCTGCCCGACATACCCGGCGACCGCCCCGCGGCCGCCTGATTTCAATTCCTATAAAAATCCCACAGGAGACACATATGCGCATCGCTACCAAAGGCCGGCTGGCCTTGCTGCTGGCCGCCGCCCTGCCCTTGAGCGCCATGGCCCAGTTCCCCGCCAAGCCCATCACCTTCATTGTGCCGTTCGCGGCGGGCAGTGCCACCGACCAGATCGGCCGCGCCATCGGCCAGGGCGTCACCGAACAGACCGGCCAGGCCGTCGTGATCGAGAACAAGCCCGGCGCCAGCGCGATGATAGGCGCCGCCGCCGGCGCCCGCGCGGCGCCCGACGGCTACACGGTGCTGATCACCACCAACACCACGCACGCCGCCAACGAACACCTCTACAAGACGCTGACCTACGACCCGGTCAAGGACTACGCGCCGCTGACCTTGTTGGGCAAAGGCGGCCAGATCATGGTGGTCAATCCCAGTTCGCAGGCCAAGACCGTCGGCGACTTCCTGGCCCAGGCCAAGCAGTCGCCCGGCAAGCTGAGCTTCGGCAGCGGCAGTTCCAGCAGCCGTATCGCCGGCGAACTGCTGCAGCAGATGGCGGGCGTGCAACTGCTGCACGTGCCGTACAAGAGCAACCCGCTGGCAGTCACCGACCTGTTGGGCGGCCAGATCGACATGATGATCACCGACACCGCCACCGGCCTGCCCCAGGTCAAGTCGGGCAAGCTGCGCGCGCTCGGCGTCACCGGCCAGGCGCGTTCGCCGCTGGCGCCGGACGTCCCCACCATCGCCGAAGCCGGCGTGCCGGGCTATGAAATGGGTTACTGGTTCGCCGCCTACGCGCCGGCCGGCACGCCGCCGGATGTCGTCAAGCGCTTGAACGAGCTGCTGGTCAAGGCCACCGCAAGCGCGCCGGCCAAGCAGTTCTATGCGCAAACGGGTACGGACGTGGCCAGCTCCACCCCGGACGAACTCGCGAAGTTCCAGCAGGCCGAGTCGAAGAAATGGGGCGAAATCATCAAGAAGGCCGGCATCCAGCCCGAATAGGCCGGAAGCTCCGAGGTGATGATGTGTGCCGGCGCGCCGCAGCCAGAAACGTCGCCACGGTGTTGCGCAGCGCCAGAAAACACAAAACCCATCGCATCGCTGCGATGGGTTTTGTATTTGGAGCCAGCGCCCGGAGTTATTTGTCCACGAATGCGCGCTCGACCACGTAGTCGCCCGGCTGTCCCACGCCCGGCGAAACGGTGAAGCCGCGCTTGTCCAGCATGGCGCTGATGTCGGCCAGCATATGGGGGCTGCCGCAGATCATGGCGCGGTCGGTTTCCGGGTTGATCTGCGGAATGCCGATGTCCTCGCACAGCTTGCCGTTTTCCATCAGTTCCGTGATTCGGCCCTGGTTGCGGAACGGCTCGCGCGTGACCGTCGGGTAGTACACGAGCTTGTCGCGCACCACGTCGCCGAAGAATTCGTTGTTCGGCAATTCTTTTTCGATGAAGTCGGCATAGGCCAGCTCGCTGACCCAGCGCACGCCATGCACCAGGATGACCTTGTCGAAGCGTTCGTAGATGTCCGGGTCCTTGATGATGCTCATGAAAGGCGCCAGGCCGGTGCCCGTGCCGAACAGGAACAGGTGCTTGCCCGGCTTCAGGTCGTCGACGACCAGCGTGCCCACGGGCTTGCGGCTGACCAGGATGGTGTCGCCTTCCTTCAGATGCTGCAGGCGCGACGTGAGCGGGCCGTTCTGCACCTTGATGCTGAGGAACTCGAGGTTCTCTTCATAGTTGGCGCTGGCGATGCTGTAGGCCCGCAGCAGGGGCTTGCCTTCAACTTCCAGTCCGATCATCACGAAGTGGCCATTGTGGAACCGCAAGGCCGAGTCACGCGTCGTGGTAAAGGAAAACAGGGTGTCGTTCCAGTGGTGCACGCTTAGTACGCGCTCAGTGTTGAAAGCAGCCATGTCGTATCAAATTAGGGCGACCGCCCCGGGCTATGCGCCCGGCTTGTGCCGCTGGGTCATTCCGTGCCGCAGAAAAGACGCGGCCGGCATTAGGGTTGACCCTATTCTACAGGGTCTCGATGATAACTGCTCTCATTATTCCGTAATACGCTTATGCCGTATTGATGGGGATCAAGGCTGCAGCCTGCCCGACTTACGAATAGTTGAACGCCGCTTTGCTTCCTGTTATCGTCGCGTTCTCATTTGATAATCATTTTCGTTAGCAGACTGTTTTTGAGCAGTGGGAAGCCTGGACGCCCAGGAAACCCGTTGCAGCCCTAGCCGGAGCACCTCCTCATGAACAAGCGTCCCCAATTGAATTCGCTGCTGCGCGCCCTGGCGCTGGCCGGCGCCGCCGCCTTCACCGTGTCGGCCAACGCCGCCGAGGAAGTCAGCCTCTACACCACCCGGGAACCCAAGCTGATCCAGCCGCTGCTGGACGCTTTCACCAAGGAAAGCGGCATCAAGGTCAACACGGTCTTCGTCAAGGACGGCCTGCTGGAACGCGTCAAGGCCGAAGGCGCCAAGTCGCCCGCCGACGTGCTGATGACCGTGGACATCGGCAATTTGCTGGACCTGGTCGACGGCGGCGTAACCCAGTCGATCAAATCGCAAACGCTGGAATCCGTCATCCCCGCCAACCTGCGCGGCGCCGATGGCAAGTGGTACGCCCTGTCGCTGCGCGACCGCGTGCTGTACGTGGAAAAGGACCTGAAGCTGGAAGCCTTCCGCTACGAAGATCTGGCCGATCCCAAGTGGAAGGGCAAGGTCTGCATCCGCTCGGGCCAGCATCCCTACAACACCGCGCTGGTCGCCTCCATGATCGCGCATGACGGCGCCGAAGCCACCGAAAAATGGCTGCGCGGCGTCAAGGCCAACCTGGCCCGCAAGGCCGCCGGCGGCGACCGCGACGTGGCCCGCGACATCCTGGGCGGCATCTGCGACATCGGCCTGGCCAATGCCTACTACGTCGGCCACATGAAGAATGCCGAAGCCGGCACCGACGCGCGCAAGTGGGGCGACGCCATCAAGGTCATCCGCCCGACCTTCGCCAACGCCAAGAGCGGCGGCACGCACGTGAACGTCAGCGGCGCGGCCGTTGCCGCCCACGCGCCCAACAAGGCCAACGCGGTCAAGCTGCTGGACTTCCTGGTGTCCGAGCCGGCCCAGGCTCTGTACGCCCAAGCCAACTACGAGTACCCCGTCCGCAAGGGCGTGAAGCTGGACCCCGTGATCGCCAGCTTTGGCGAACTGAAGGTGGATCCGCTGCCGCTGACTGAAATCGCCAAGCATCGCAAGCAAGCCAGCGAACTGGTGGACAAGGTCGGTTTCGACAACTGATAAGCCCGTGGAACGCCCCGCTTTGCGGCGCGGCGCAGCCATGTGGCAGTGACACCCGCGCGGGCCGCGCCCAGGCCAGCGCGTAGGGCCTGCTCCCTTTTTTGGAGGGAGCAGGCCTTGCCATTGATGCAATCGACTTTGAAGCATGCACACTGATTCTTTGCCCCGGCCGCTGCGTCTGCGCTGGACTGAACGCGGGGCCGGCTGGCTGGCCGGCGCCGCCCTGATCGCGCTGGCCGTATTGGCGCCCGTCCTGACGCTGGGCTGGTGGGCGCTGGGCGGCGAACTCTCGCACTGGCAGCATCTGGCCAACTATGTGCTGCCGCAGGCGCTGGCCAATACCGCCGTGCTGCTGGCCGGCGTGGGCGTGCTGGTCACTCTGCTGGGCACGGGCGCGGCCTGGCTGGTCACCGCGTACGACTTCCCTACCCGCCGCGTGCTGACCTGGGCGCTCTTGCTGCCGCTGGCGGTGCCGACCTACATCATCGCCTTCGCCTATCTGGACCTGCTGCACCCGATAGGGCCGATACAGAGCGGCATCCGGGCGGTGCTGGGCTACGACAGCCCGCGCCAGTTCCGCCTGCCGGACCTGCGTTCGATCTACGGCGCGATCTTCGTGCTGGGTTTCGTGCTGTATCCCTATGTGTACCTGAGCACCCGCGTCATGTTCATGACGCAGGCCGCGAGCCTGCTGGAAGCGGCCCGCACGCTGGGCGCCGGCCGTGTCGCCGTGTTCTTCCGCGTGGCCCTGCCCCTGGCCCGGCCCGCCATCGTGGTGGGCGTGAGCCTCGCGCTGCTGGAAACGCTGAACGATATCGGCGCCTCCGAATTCCTGGGCGTGCAGACGCTGACCGTGTCGGTCTACACCACCTGGGTCACGCGTTCCGACCTGGCGGGCGCGGCCCAGATCGCGCTGACCATGCTGGCGATCGTGATCGGACTGATCCTGCTGGAACGCCATGGCCGCAAGCGCCAACGCTACGCCAACACGCAGCGCATGCGGCCCATGCAGCCGCGCCGCCTGCGTGGCGCAGCCGGCGCCATCGCCGCGGTGCTGGGCTGGATTCCGGTGCTGACCGGCTTCGTCGCGCCCGCGCTGTACCTGATCGTTGAAACCTACAAGCGCATGCATCTGGTGGGCGGCGTGTCGCAGCAACTGCTCAACGGTTTGAGCAATACGCTGATCGTGGCCTTCAGTGCCACCGTGGTCACCTTGCTGTGCGGGCTGATCGTCGCCTGGGCCGGGCGCACCCTGCGCGAAAGCTCGGGCTTCAACCCCGGCCGCGCCTGCGCGCGCATTGCCAGCCTGGGCTATGCGGTGCCCGGCACGGTGCTGGCCATCGGCCTGCTCACGCCCTTCGTCTGGATCGATACCGCGGTCGCCAAGGTGTTCGGCGGCACCGGCCTGTTCCTGATGGGGTCCATGGGCGCGCTGGTCTGCGCCTACGCGATCCGCTTCCTGGCGATTTCGACCGGGGCGCTGGAAGCCGGCCTGGCCCGCATCCCGCCGTCGCTGGAACAGGCTTCGCGCCTGCTGGGCGAAAGTTCGGCCGGCACGCTGCGCCGCGTCCATCTGCCGCTCTTGCGCCCGGCGCTGGCGGCCAGCGCCCTGCTGGTGTTCGTGGACGCCATGAAGGAACTACCCGCGACGCTGCTGCTGCGGCCCATGAATTTCGACACGCTGGCCACCTGGCTATACGCGGAAGCTGCCCGCGGCACCTATGAAGAAGGCGCCGTCGCGGCCCTGGCCATCGTGCTGGCCGGCCTGTTCCCCGTCATCCTGCTGGCGCGCACCAATCTGAAAATGGGACATTGATCATCGTGCCCGATCTCTTAGAACTCGATCACCTTTCTCTCGCCTACGACACCCCGGCGGGCCTCAAGCCCGTGGTGCAGGACCTGACGCTGGGCCTGCCCGTCGGACATATCGGCTGCCTGCTGGGCGAATCCGGCTGCGGCAAGACCACCGTGCTGCGCGCCATTGCCGGCTTTGAGCCGGTGCGGGCCGGACGCATCCTGCTGGACGGTACGGTCATTTCCTCGCCCACCGTGCAGGTGGCGCCCGAGCATCGCCGCGTGGGCATGATGTTCCAGGACTATGCGCTGTTTCCGCACTTGTCGGTAGCGCTGAACGTGGCCTTCGGCCTGCGCAAGCTGGCGCGCCCGGAACGCGCGCGCCGCGTCGAAGAGATGCTGGAATTGGTGGGTCTGGCGCATGCCGCCAACAGCTATCCCCACGAGATTTCCGGCGGCCAGCAACAGCGCGTGGCGCTGGCGCGCGCGCTAGCGCCCTCGCCCGACCTGCTGCTGCTGGACGAGCCGTTCTCGAACCTGGACGTGGACACGCGCGAACGCCTGGCCTTCGAAGTGCGCGACATCCTCAAGACCACCGGCCACACGGCCATCCTGGTGACGCACAACCAGGCCGAAGCCTTCGCCATCGCGGACCGCATCGGCGTCATGTCCCAGGGCAGCATCGCGCAGTGGGATACGCCCTACAACCTGCACCACCATCCCGCCAGCGACTTCGTGCGCGATTTCATCCGCCGCGAAGCGCTGGAAGAGCGGCGCGAGCAGGCCTACGCCCGCGGCCGCTGAGTCTGCGCCGGCCGCTCAGTCGGCCGACAGCTTCACCTTCTGCGACAAGGCCTTGAAGGCCTCGTGCTGGCTCTGGGTCAGGCGTTCCACTTCCTGCGGCGTGGACCCGTAGGGCATGAAGCCGGCCTGTTCCAGCTTGGTCTTCACTTCCGGCAAGGCCAGCGCCCATTGGAAGGCTTCGCTCAGGGTCCGGGTCACTTCCGGCGACATCTTCGCCGGGCCATAGACCGCGAACCAGGGATCGACCACGGCGGCTTCATAGCCCAGCTCGGCCAGCGTCGGCACATCCGGCAAGGCCGGCGCGCGCTTGCTGCCGGTCACCGCCAACGCATGCACCTTGCCCGCCTTGATATGCGGCAGCGACGCCGGCAGATTGTCGAACATCACCGGCAGATGGCCGCCCAGCAAGTCGTTCAGGCCCTGCGCACTGCCCTTGTACGGGATGTGCTGCATGCCGGCGCCGGTCAGCTGGTCGAACGTGACGCCCGCCAGGTGCATGGAGGTGCCGGTGCCGGGCGTGCCGAACGACGTGCCCGGATGCTGCTTGGCGTAGGCCACCAGATCCTTGACGCTATCCACCTTCAAGGCCGGACCGACTTCCAGCACCACGGTGGACGCGCCCAGCATGCTGACGCCCGTGAAATCCTTGGTGGGATCGAATGGCATGGACGGGTAGACGAAGGGATTCAGGGCGTTCGTGGAAATCGCGCCGAAGCCGATGGTGTAGCCGTCGGGCGCAGCCTTGGCCACCGCGTCCATGCCGATATTGCCGCCCGCGCCGGGGCGGTTCTCGACGATAACGGGCTGGCCCAGCTTTTCGGCCACTTTCTGGCCGGCGGTGCGCGCCACCAGGTCGGTGGTGCCGCCTGCCGTGTAGGGCACGATGAAGGTGATGGGCTTGGCCGGATAGCCGGCGGCAAGCGCGGCCGATGCGCCCTGGATCAGCGCCAGCGCGGCCAGGCCGCGCAGCGCGTTGAATGTATAGCGATGCATGATGTCTCCATCCCGGTTTGTTGTTGGGTCGGGACGCGCATCATACCGCCGGCCGCGCCGCGCTTGCGCGGCCGGTGTGCGTGCAACTTCAGGCGCGCGGCTCGGGCAGCGGGATGTACTCGGTCTCGTCGCCCGGCACGATCTGGTCGAAGCGGTTGCGCTGCCAGTCCTGCTTGGCCTGCTCGATGCGGTCCTTGTTGCTGGAAACGAAGTTCCACCACACGAAGCGCGGGCCGTCCAGGGGTTCGCCGCCGATCACGGCAAAGCGCGCCGCGGTCTTGGCGCGGATCTGCACGGGCCGGCCGGGTGCGAACACGACCAGGCGGCCGCTTTCGAACTCCTGGCCGTCGATCTCGACCGTGCCTTGCGCCAGATAGGCGGCGCGCTCTTCGTGCTCGGCCGGAAGCACTATGGTCGCGCCGGCCTGCAATTGCAGATCGCCGTAAAACAGCGGCGACAGCGTCTTCACCGAGGACGTTTTGCCGAACAGCGAACCCGCCACCACCTGGGCGCGCACGCCTTCGCCTTCGACGACCGGCTGCGCATCCAGCCCGTAGTGGGTGAAGCCCGGATCGGTCTCTTCATGCTCCTTGGGCAACCCCACCCAGATCTGCAGGCCACAGAGGCGCTGCGCGCCCTGGCGGCTTTCGGGCGAGGAACGTTCCGAGTGCACGATGCCGCGGCCGGCCGTCATCCAGTTGACCTCGCCGGGCAGGATGGTCTGAGTGTTGCCAGCGCCGTCGCGGTGCACCATGGACCCTTCGTACAGGTAGGTCACGGTGGACAGGCCGATATGGGGATGCGGGCGCACGTCTATGCCGGTACCGGGCGCAAACTCGACCGGCCCCATGTGATCCAGGAAGACGAACGGCCCGACGGTGCGGCGCTGCGCGGACGGGATGGCGCGGCGCACGGAAAAGCCGCCCAGGTCGCTGGTGCGCGGCACCACGACGGATTCAATCTGGCTTTCGCCGGCTTCGGACAAGGTGGACATGATCAGACTCTCCGGGTTGTAGGGCCAATGGCCATCTTAAGGCCTGCCGCTTGCATGGAAAAACAGCGGCGGGCGGGCTTCATC
>NZ_JCBAMT010000124.1:0-16278 GCF_059760445.1 Achromobacter sp. D7-1
CCTTGCGCCAGCGCAAAGAGGCCGGCTACGGCAGCAGGTCCAATGGAATTCAGCCCCCACCTGACCGGCGCGGGCATTCCGGAGCACCGCCGCATGCGTATCCTGCCGACCGTCATCGTTGCATTGCTGTTGACCGCTTGCGGGCCCCAGGAAGGGGCCCGTTTTGCATTGCCGGAAATCACGCGCCTGCCGCCCGGCCAGGTGAGCTATGTGCCGCCGGGCGAGGCGCTGCGCAACGGCTATCCCGCCACGCCCGCGCCGCGCATCGCGCGCTACCCGGAAGGCCTGGCCATCATGACGCGGCAGGTCAGCCAGGCGGAGTACGCGGCTTGCGTGCGCGCTGGCGGATGCAAGCCGCCGGACCCCGCGCAGCGGCAGGCGGTCGCGCCCGACCTGCCGGCGGTGGGGATCAGCTGGACCGACGCCTCGGCCTATGCCGCCTGGCTGTCCGCGCGCACCGGGCAGCGCTTCCGCCTGCCCAGCTATGCGGAGTGGGTCTTTGCCGCGGGCGAAGCCTATCGCGAGGACGCCTTGCCGGCGTTGCCGGACGGCGCCGACCCCGCGCAGCGCTGGCTGGCGGAATACGAGCAGCAGAGCCGCCGCGGCGCGCAGGGCGACGACACGGTGCGGACCTTCGGGGCCTTCGGCAGCAACCGCGCAGGCTTGATGGACATGGCGGGCAGCGTGTGGGATTGGACCGACGATTGCCATGCGCGGCACGTGCTGGACGCGCTGCGGGATGATGCGCCCGCAAACGGCGCAAACGGCGCAAACGGCGCAAACGGCGCAGACGCGCAGGAATCCCGCAACTGCGGCATACGCGTCGCCGCCGGCAGGCACATCGCCTATCTGCCCGACTTCATCCGCGACCCGAAGGGCGGGGCGTGTTCGGTGGGCGTGCCGCCCGCGAACCTGGGCTTGCGGCTGGTGCTGGAATCGAGCTAGCGTCCGTTCACGTCGGCAGGCGCTACGCGCCGGCCTCCAGCAGCGCCTGGGCGGCCGACGGTTCTGCCGCGTCGTCCGCGGCCGGCGACCCGTGGCGACAGGACAGGCAGGCCGAACAGTCCACGGCGGGTCCGGCATGTTCGCCCAGCCGCGCCAGCGCGGCGGGCGAGCGCAGTACCACGCGCTTGCGGCCGGCCGAGACGATGCCGCGCTGCTTCCAGTCGCTGAGCAGCCGGCTGACCGTGTGCAGGGTGGTGCCCGTCATTTCGGCGATGTCTTGCCGGGTGATGGGAAAGCCGATGCCGATGCCGTCCTGCATCGGTTGGCCGGACTGCTGCACCAGCCTCAGGATGGCGCGCGCGACCCGTTGTTCGACTTCATCGGTGGACAGTTCCTGGATGCGGACATGGGCGTCCTGCAGGCGCTGCCCCATGGTTTGCAGCGCGGCCGCGCCCAGCTGGGGATGGCTGGCGGTGAAACGTTCCCAGACCGTGGCCGGCCACGCCAGGCAGACGCTTTCCTGCACGGCCTGGACCGTGGCGGGATAGCACGGCTGCCGCATGGCGCAAGCCAGTCCGAACATGTCGCCGGGATTGACGTAGCGCACCACCACCTGTTCGCCTTCCGGCGTCAGCTGCGCCACTTTCAGGCAACCGTGCAGCAGCACGAAGAAGTGCGCGGCGGGCGCACCCTGACGGTATGCGAATGCGCCGGCCTGCAGGCGGCAAGGCGTCGCGCCACGTAGCGCCGTGTCCAGCTGCGCATCGGACAGCGGCTTGAACAGATCCAGATTGCGGAGCAGGGCGTGGCACAGCGGCGACGACGCGGGGGGCCGCTCGGATACGTGTGGAGGGTCCATGTCCCGATGGTGACACCGTCGCTGCGCTGCGGCAATGCGAGCTGGCCACCAGGCTGGTCCGAAGTTTGCGCTACAGCAAAGAAGCCAAGTGGTGCCGGGCCTTCAATGGAGCTGCCGACAGACTCGGCTTAGCAGAAACCGGAAGAGGAGTTGCACATGAACGCTTTGCGCCCCACCTTGCTTGCCATGGCTTTGATCGCAACGATGGCCGGCGGCCCGGCGGCCGCCCAGAACGCCGATCAGCTGGAACGCGCCAAGGTCGCGCTGGTCGCCCCGCCCATGGTCCACCCGCATGAGCAGGTGGCGCGCTCGGGCCCCAAGGTGATCGAGTTCACGATGACCATCGAAGAGAAGAAGATGGTCATCGACGACAAGGGCACGACCTTGCAGGCCATGACGTTCAACGGGTCCATGCCCGGTCCTACCCTGGTGGTGCACGAGGGCGACTATGTCGAGCTGACCCTGGTCAACCCGGCCACCAACGCCATGCCGCACAACGTGGATTTCCATGCGGCCACCGGCGCGCTGGGCGGCGCCAAGCTCACCAACGTCAACCCGGGCGAGCAGGCCACGCTGCGCTTCAAGGCGGATCGCAGCGGCACCTTCGTCTACCACTGTGCGCCGGAAGGCATGGTGCCCTGGCACGTGGTGGCGGGCATGAGCGGCACGCTGATGGTGCTGCCGCGCGACGGCCTGAAGGACCCGCAGGGCAAGCCGCTGCGCTACGACCGTGCCTACACGATAGGCGAGTTCGACCTGTACATCCCCAAGGACGCGAACGGCAAGTACAAGGACTACCCGACACTGGCCGAAAGCTATGGCGACACGGTGGCAGTGATGCGCACGCTGACGCCGTCGCACATCGTCTTCAACGGCAAGGTCGGCGCGTTGACGGGCGCGAATGCGCTCACCGCCAAGGTCGGCGAGACGGTGCTGCTGATCCATTCGCAGGCCAACCGCGACACGCGCCCGCACCTGATCGGCGGCCATGGCGACTGGGTCTGGGAGACAGGCAAGTTCGCCAACCCGCCGCAGAAGGACCTGGAAACCTGGTTCATCCGCGGCGGCTCGGCGGGGGCGGCGCTCTACACCTTCAAGCAGCCCGGCGTGTACGCCTACCTGAACCACAACCTGATCGAGGCTTTCGAACTGGGCGCGGCCGGGCATATCAAGGTCGAGGGCAAGTGGAATGACGACCTGATGAAGCAGATCAAGGCGCCGGGTCCGATCCCGCGCTGAGCGCAGCGGCAGGGCGCGCTTTGCGCGTCCAGCCTTACCCGCGTCCGTCCGCGTCGCTATCACGCTTTTCCCTTCCGGAGCCTTGCCATGTCCAAGCTTTATCGAATCGCGTTCGCCGCCGCGCTGGCCGGCCTGCCCGTCCCGCAAGCGGGTGCGGAGACGCTGGCCGCTATCAACCCGGCCGGCGAAAAACTCTACAAGTCCGCCTGTGTGGTGTGTCACGCCAGCGGGGTCGCCAATGCGCCCAGGCTGGGCGACAAGCAGGCCTGGTCGCCCTTTATCGCGCAGGGCACGGATGCGCTGCTGGCAACCGTGCTCAAGGGCAAGGGCGCAATGCCGCCGCGCGGCGGTTCGTCCGCGGACGAGTCCACGCTCAGGGCCGCGGTGGAATTCATGATGGCCGCGTCTCGCTAGCGTCCAGGTCTGGGGCCATCGGTGGTAGATAGTTGCACTTGCAATTATCAAGATTCCTCCATACGATTGCAATTGCACATGATGCAATTGCAATTCACGATGCGAAATGACGGCGCCCGTACATCGGGACGCCGCCTTCGCGCCACCAGGAGGACGCCATGGATACCCCGATAGAACCGACCGACGCCGATCCGCAGGAAACCCAGGAATGGCTGGAGGCCATGCAGGCCGTGCTGGCCCACGAAGGCCGGCCGCGCACCCACTATCTGCTGGACCAGCTGATCGGCCAGGACCGCGCCGGCCACGGCGGCTACGCCGCGCCTAACGCCACGCCCTACGTGAACACCATCCGGCCGGCGGAGCAGGGGCTGTTTCCGGGCGACATGGGCATCGAGCTGCGGCTGGACGCCTATCTGCGCTGGAATGCCATGGCCATGGTGCTGCGCGCGGGCAAGACCTCGGGCGTGGGCGGGCACATCGCCACCTATGCCTCGGCCACCACGCTGTACGAAACGGGCTTTCGCCATTTCTTCCGCGCCGCCAGACCGGACTTCCTGGGCGACATGCTGTACATCCAGGGGCACTCCGCGCCGGGCATCTATGCGCGCGCCTACCTGGAGGGCCGCATCTCCGAGGTCGAGCTCGACCGCTTCCGGCGCGAGACGGCCGGTGGCGGGCTGGCGTCCTATCCGCATCCGCGCACCATGCCGGGGTTCTGGCAGTTCCCCACGGTGTCGATGGGCCTGGGGCCGCTGATGGCCGCCTACCAGGCGCGCTACATGCGCTATCTGGAAGACCGCGAACTGATACCCGCGCAGGGCCGCAAGGTATGGGGCTTCCTGGGCGACGGCGAACAGGACCAGCCCGAAACCTTGGCGGCGGTGGCGATGGCCGGCCGCGAAAAGCTGGACAACCTGATCTTCGTGGTGAACTGCAATCTGCAGCGCCTGGACGGCCCCGTGCGCGGCAATGCCAAGATCATCCAGGAACTGGAAAGCGTGTACCGCGGCGCTGGCTGGAACGTCATCAAGGTGATCTGGGGCGCAGGCTGGGACGCGCTGCTGGCGCAGGACCATGACGGCCGCCTGCGCCGGCGCATGATGCAGTGCGTGGACGGCGAGTACCAAGTGTTCAAGGCGCGCGGCGGCGCCTATGTGCGCGAACATTTCTTCGGCGCGGACCCCGTGCTGCTGGAGCGCGTGGCGCACCTGAGCGACGAGGAAATCGGCGCGCTCAACCGCGGCGGGCACGATCCGGCCAAGGTCTATGCCGCCTACGCCACGGCGCTGGCCCACCGCGGCCAGCCCACCGTCATCCTGGCCAAGACCGTCAAGGGCTATGGCATGGGCGCGGCGGGCGAGGCCGCCAACACCAACCACCAGCAGAAGAAGATGGCGGATCCGGCCGTGCGCGCGTTCCGCGACCGCTTCTCCATTCCGGTGCCGGACGATCTGCTGGAACAGATCCCCTACATCAAGCCCGCGCCCGGCAGCGCCGAGCGGGCCTACTTCGATGCCGCGATCGCGCGCGCCGGCGGCCATTTGCCGCGGCGGCCGGCAGGGCCGGGCCCGTTGGCCACGCCGCCGCTGGAGGCCTTCGCCGCGCACCTGAAGGGCAGCGACGGCCGCGAGTTCTCGACCACCATGGCCTTCGTGCGGGTGCTGGCGCAACTGCTCAAGGACCCGGGCGTCGGCCAGCGGGTGGTACCCATCGTGCCCGACGAGTCGCGCACCTTCGGCATGGACGGCATGTTCCGCCAGGTGGGCATCTATTCCCACGTGGGGCAGCTGTACACGCCGCAGGATGCCGACCAGTTGAGCGTCTACCGCGAAGACCGCCGC
Source organism: Achromobacter sp. D7-1 (assembly GCF_059760445.1). Taxonomy (NCBI): domain Bacteria; kingdom Pseudomonadati; phylum Pseudomonadota; class Betaproteobacteria; order Burkholderiales; family Alcaligenaceae; genus Achromobacter; species Achromobacter sp. D7-1. The sequence continues at coordinate 5,299 of NZ_JCBAMT010000124.1, forward strand.
GGCCAGATCCTGCAGGAAGGCATCAACGAATCGGGCGCGATGTCTTCGTGGATCGCGGCGGCCACGGCGCACAGCACGCACGGCGTGGCCACCATCCCGTTCTACATCTTCTATTCCATGTTCGGCTTCCAGCGCGTGGGCGACCTGGCCTGGGCGGCGGGCGACATCCGCGCGCGCGGCTTCCTGCTGGGCGCGACGTCCGGGCGCACCACGCTGGAGGGGGAAGGTTTGCAGCACGACGACGGCCACAGCCACGTGCTGGCCTCGGTCATCCCTTCATGCGTGGCCTACGACCCGGCCTACGCCTATGAAATCGCGGTGATCGTGCAGGACGGCATGCGCCGCATGTATCAGGAAGAAGAGGACGTCTTCTACTACCTGACGCTGCTCAACGAGAAGACCGCGCATCCGCCCATGCCGGCGGGCGCCGAAGCGGGCATCCTGCGCGGCATGTACCGCCTGCGCGAAGGCGGCGACGGCGCGCTGCGGGTGCAATTGCTGGGTAGCGGCGCCATCCTGGGCGAAGTGCTGGCGGCGGCCGATCTGCTGCGGCAGGATTTCGGCGTGGCGGCCGACGTCTGGAGCGTGACCAGCTACTCGGAGCTGGGCCGCGACGGCCAGGAAGCGGAACGCTGGAGCCGCCTGCATCCGCTGGAGGACAGGCGCCGAGGCTACGCGGAAACGGCGCTGGCGGACAGCGAGGGGCCGGCGGTGGCCGCCACCGACTATATGAAGACGGTGGCCGAGCAGATACGTCCGTTCATGCAGGACCGCCGCTACGTCACGCTGGGGACCGACGGCTTTGGCCGGTCCGACACGCGGACGGCGCTGCGGGCTTACTTCGAGGTGGACCGGCATCACATCGCGCTGGCGGCCCTGAAAGCGCTGGCGGACGACGGACTGATGCCGCTCGAGTGCGCGGCGGACGCCATCGCCCGCTACGGCATCGACCCAGAGGCCGTGTCCGCGGCGCGGCCCTAGTCAGGCTAGACGCGCCGCGCCAGCAAGGCCCAGATCCCGGCGGCGGACAGCAGGGCGCCGCCGCCCAGGTTGAAGCCGCGCTGGGCGCGCGGCGAGGCCAGCAGGCGGCGGGCGGACCCGGCGAAGATGGCGTAGGCGGTGGCGTTGATGCCGGCGCAGGCGACGAAGGTGGCCGACAGAATCCAGAGCTGGCGCGTCACGTCGCCCGCCGGATCGATGAATTGCGGCAGGAAGGCCACGAAGAAGATGATGCCCTTGGGATTCAGCGCCGTCACCAGATAGGTGTTGGCGAACAGCTTCCAGCGCGAACCCGACGCGGTCGCGGCCGGCAAGGTCGCGGGCGAGACGCCGACGCGCAGCAGCTTGAAGCCCAGGTACAGCAGATACAGGCCGCCCACGATTTTGACCACCGTGAACCAGAACGCCGACGTCGCCAGCAGGGCGCCCAGGCCCAGCAGCGACAGCAGCAGGGCGGTGGAGTCGCCCAGCGCCACCGCCAGCACCAGCGGCAGGCGCGCGCGGCGGCCTTGCGCGATGGAGTAGCTGATGACGGTGAGTATCGTGGGCCCGGGCAACATCACGAGGAGGGCGGACGCGCCCAGAAAAGCCAGCCAGGTTTCAAGCGACATGGGATCTGCTCCAGGGGTGGGGCTGCGCGCGGCGGCCAGCCTGCGGCAAACTGTATAGCAATCGCAGCCGCCTGCAAACCGCGCCCGGACGGGCACGAACGCCGGGTGGTGTTAAATACAGCTTTCCCGGACAGTGAGCGCGGCGCCGCAAGGCGACGCGAAGGAAACACCATGGCATTCGATTTTGATCTGTTTGTGATCGGCGCGGGTTCTGGCGGCGTGCGTGCGGCGCGTTTCGCGGCCAGCTTCGGCGCGCGCGTGGCGGTGGCGGAAAGCCGCTACCTGGGCGGCACCTGCGTCAACGTGGGCTGCGTGCCCAAGAAGCTGCTGGTCTATGGCGCCCACTACAGCGAAGACTTCGAGCAGGCGCGCGGCTTTGGCTGGAGCGCCGGCGAAGCCCGCTTCGACTGGCCCACGCTGATCGCGAACAAGAATCGGGAAATCGAGCGTCTTAATGGCATTTACCGCAATTTGCTGGTCAATAGCGGCGTGACCCTGCTGGAAGGTCATGCCCGCATCCTGGATCCCCATACGGTCGAGATCAACGGCAAGTCCTACAGCACCGCCAACATCCTGGTGGCGACCGGCGGCTGGCCCCAGGTGCCGGACATCCCGGGCAAGGAACACGCCACCACCTCGAACGAGGCCTTCTTCCTGAAGCAACTGCCGCGCCGCGTGCTGGTGGTGGGCGGCGGCTATATCGCGGTGGAATTCGCCTCCATTTTCAATGGCATGGGCGCGCAGACCACCCAGGTCTACCGCGGCCCGCTGTTCCTGCGCGGCTTCGACCAGGGCGTGCGCGAGCATCTGCGCGACGAACTGACGAAGAAGCGCATCGACCTGCGCTTCAACTCGGAAGTGACCCGCATCGACAAGCAGGCGGACGGCACGCTCGCCGCCACGCTGAAGGACGGCTCCGTGATCGAGGCCGACTGCGTGTTCTACGCCACCGGCCGCCGGCCCATGCTGGACAACCTGGGGCTGGAGAACACCGCGGTCAAGCTGGGCAAGGGCGGCTTCATCGAGGTGGACGACGAGTACCGCACGGCCGAGCCTTCCATCCTGGCCATCGGCGACGTGATCGGCCGGGTGCCGCTGACGCCGGTCGCGCTGGCCGAAGGCATGGCGGTGGCGCGGCGCCTGTTCCGGCCCGAGGAATACCGCAAGGTCGACTACCAGCTGATCCCGACGGCGGTGTTCAGCCTGCCCAACATCGGCACGGTGGGCATGACGACGGAAGAAGCGCGCGCCGCCGGCCACGAGGTCAAGCTGTTCGAGAGCCGCTTCCGGCCCATGAAGCTGACCTTGACCGAGTCGCAGGAAAAGACGCTGATGAAGCTGATCGTGGACGCCAAGACCGACCGCGTGCTGGGCGTGCACATGGTCGGCCCGGACGCCGGCGAGATCGTGCAGGGCATCGCGATTGCGCTGAAGGCCGGCGCGACCAAGCAGGTGTTCGACGAAACCATCGGCATCCATCCCACGGCGGCCGAAGAGTTCGTGACCCTGCGCACGCCCGTCGCCCAGTAAGGCGGGGCGCGCTACAGGCGTTCGATCATGGCGCGCGCCGCCATCGGCGCGCGTTCCTTCGCACCATTGATGAAAAAGGCAAAGACGTCTCCAGGCCGCGCCTTCTTGGACGGGGCGCCGGCCAGTGGCAAGTCGGCCGGATGCGTCCCGCGCGCCCAGCCGCGCAGGCGCTCCGCCCAGGCGTCCAACGCCTTGGGCGCATAGCCCGCCTTGTAGGCCTCGCTGGCGCGCATCAGCCGCGCGTACACGAAATCGGCCGTGCGGTCGGCGATGGACGGGTAGTCCTCGCTGTCGGTGTAGACGGTGGCCGCGCCAGTTCCAGGTATTCCTCGCAGGCGAAGCTGGCATGGCGCACGTCCAGCGCGTGCCGCAGCGGCAAGCCGTCCACCTGGTCCGGCAGCAGCGCGAGGAAGGCGCCGAAATCGTCCGCATCGAATACCTTGGTCGGCGCGAATTGCCAGACGATGGGCCCCAGCTTGGGGCCCAGTTCGGCGATGCCGCTATGCACGAAGCGGTGGATCGAGTCTTTGGCGCCCGCCAGTTCGCGGCGGTTGGTCGCGTAGCGCGAGGCCTTCAGCGAAAACACGAAGCCTTCTGGCGTTTCATCGCGCCATTTGGCGAAGGTGGCCGGCTTCTGGGTGCTGTAGTAGGTGCCGTTGATCTCGATGGCGCTGAGCTGGTTGCTGGCGTATTCCAGTTCCCGCGCGTGCGGCAGGTTCTCGGGGTAGAAGGCGCCGCGCCAGGGGGCGTAGGTCCAGCCGCCGATACCGATGCGGATGGCGCCGTCTTTCGGATGAGGATGCGCTTGCGGCATGTCCGGCCCTCCAGGCGTGGGAACCGGACAACTGTATCGCCGGCGCCACTGGTCCGCAAACCCCGCTGCGGAAGTTCGCTGTTCCGATACAGTTTTGCGCTAAGGTGTGGATTCACCTTGCCACTTTCCGCGCGGCCCCGCGCCGGCCCATCATGCCCGACTTTACCCATTTGATGACGTTCGCCCTGGTTGCCCTGGGCATGGTGCTCACGCCCGGGCCCAACATGATCTACCTGGTTTCCCGTTCCATTTCGCAAGGCGCGCAGGCGGGCCTGATTTCGCTGGGGGGCGTGGCGGTCGGCTTCATCTTCTACGTGCTCTGCGCGGCCTTCGGCATCACGGCGCTGCTGATGGCAGTGCCCTACGCCTACGACGCGCTGCGCATCGGCGGCGCGCTGTATCTGCTCTACATGGCCTGGCAAGCGCTGCGTCCGGGCGGGCGTTCGCCGTTCCAGGTGCGCGAGCTGCCCAAGAGCAGCCCGCGCACGCTGTTCACGATGGGGCTGGTGACCAACCTGCTCAATCCCAAGATCGCGATCATGTACGTGTCGCTGCTGCCGCAGTTCATCCAGCCCGAGCGCGGCAGCGTGTTCACGCAGTCGCTGGCGCTGGGCATGACCCAGGTCGCCATCAGCCTGACCGTCAATGCGCTGATCGCCATCATGGCGGGTTCCATCGCCGGGTTCCTGGCGGGCCGTCCCTTGTGGATGGTGGTGCAGCGCTGGCTGATGGGGACGGTGCTGGCCGGATTGGCGGTGCGCATGCTGATGGACAACCGCCGCTGATGCAGTCCGAGGACGGCTTCTTCGCTTCATTGGGCGGCATGCTGGGCGAGGCGCTGCGCAGCGTCGTCGCCGGGCTGAAGTGGCTGCTGGGCGGGATCGGCGGGGCGCTGGGCGACTTCTATGCGGGGCTGTCGGGCGCGATGGGGATGAGTCCGTCGGTGTTCAATCTGGTGGTGTTGGCTATTGGGTTGATGCTGCTTTGGGCGGCGGTCAAGGCGTTGTTGAGGCGGAGTTTGTTGGGGGCGTTGGTTTGGGGGTTTTTGGCGGTGTTGGTGTTGGGTGGGTTGATTAATTGATGGGTTTTGTTGTGTTGCGGTTTGCGGGTGTTTTTCTACTTTAGGCGCCAGCCGCGGCGTGGGCCTGGGGCGAGCGGGCCAACGATTGCGGTCCGGAGCCTTCGCTCCGGACTTCCCCGTCGTCATCTTCGTCACCGCCTTCGGCGGTTCCTTCAGATTCCCTCGGGCTTATCGACGCCCCGCTCGCCCCAGGCCCACGCCGCGGCTGGCTCCGGCGGTTGAAACTTCACGGGCGCTGGGGCGGGCGGTGTGCTTGGCGTGCTTGCCATCGGTGGGGTGTGGCGAAGGTCTTGCGGGGCCCGCTCCCGGCCGGCCGCGCGGGCGGCCTCTGGGAGCTTACGCGGTGTCTCGCGGGTGGTGATGGCGCTGCGCGCTGTTTGTCAGCGCTTTCTTAAAAGAGCCGGTGCATGGGTCGACGATTCGTCGCATTCGCGTAGCACGCACTATGGAAATTTTATAAATCGCGTATGTATTAATCGGCCGCCCGGGCGGCCGATTAATACGGGCAGCTCACGACTCGTCCCCGACCACGGCTCCAGCAGCGCAACAAGCCAAGATAGCGGCAGCCCAGCGGCGCGGGCGCCGAGGCGGCTCGCAACCTCGATGCGCCCGAGGGAATCCGTAGGAGTCGCCGAAGGCGAGGACGAGGATGACGATGGGGCAGTCCGGAGCGGAGGCTCCGGACCGCAATCGTGGGCGCGAGCCGCCTCGGCGCCCGCGCCGCTGGGCGACCTACGAAGTTCTGCGGCCGGCACCGATGAGCAGTCTACGAAGTCTGTCGCGCCGCCAACGCCACCTTCCGCAACCTTTGCACCAACGCCGGAAACCGCTCGGCCCCCGTATTCCCGTACCCGATCACCAGTCCGTTATCTTCCGCCCGCGCCGCCACCGCGAATGACGACAGCGCGCCCGGATTCATGCCGATCTTGCGCGCCTGCTCCACGATCTCGCGGTCGGGATACGCCGCAGGCAGCTGCACCGTCAGATGCAGTCCGGAGTGTCCGCCCAGGACTTCGTGTTCGATCCCCAGATGCGCCGCCAGCGCCTCGCGCAACGCTCCCTGGCGTTCGCGGTACAGGCGGCGCATGCGGCCCAAGTGGCGCGAGAACTGGCCGTTTTCCATGAAGGCGGCCATGGTCAGCTGTTCCAGCCGGTGGCCGCCGCGCAGCATCTCGATGATGGACGGCATCGCCTGCGCGGCGATGGCTTCGGGCAGCACCAGGAATCCCAGGCGCAGCGCCGGGAACATGGTCTTGCTGAACGTCCCCACGTAGAGCACTGGCGCGTCTTCGACCAGGCCCTGCATCGCGGCTATCGGCTCGCCTTGATGGCGGAATTCGCTGTCGTAGTCGTCTTCGATGATCCAGGCGCCGGCCTGGCGGGCGCGTTCGATCAGGCCCAGGCGGCGCGGCAGGGACAGCACCGCGCCGGTGGGGTACTGGTGCGAGGGCGTGGTCTGGATAAGGCGGGGCGGGCGTTCCTGCCAGGCGCTTTCGGGGATCACGATGCCGTCCGCGTCCACGCGCATGGCCACCACGTCCAGGTCGCCGCCGTGGAAGGCCGATTTGGCGCCGCGGTAGCCGGGGTCTTCGAGCCAGGCGGTGTCGCCGGGGTTGGTCAGCAACTGCACGCAGAGCGCCAGCGCGCCCTGGGCGCCTTCGGTGATGACGATGCGCGAGGCGTCGCAGCGCACGCCGCGGGACACGCGCAGGTACTGGGCGATGGCTTCGCGCAGGGCGGGCTCGCCCACGGGATGGCCATAGCCCAGCGCGGTGGCCGGGGCGGCTTGCAATGCGCGGTCCTGCGCGCGGCGCCAGGCGTTGATGGGGAATTGCGTCAGCGCCGGCGTGCCGGGCGTCATGGGCAGCGAGCCGTCGTGCGCGTAGCGCGTGGAGACGATGCGCGTCAGCCGCTTGGCCGTGAGCGTAGGCTGCGCGGTGGGCGGGGCCGCGCGCTTGGCGGCGATGGCGGCGGCGGCCGACAGAGGTGCGACCCGTGTGCCCTGGCGGTCGGCGATCACATAGCCTTCGGCCGTGAGTTGTTCGTAGGCGATCAGCACCGTGTTGCGCGAGATGTCCAGGTCCTCGGACAGGGCGCGCGACGAGGGCAGCTTGCCGCCGGCAGGCAGTTGGCCTGCCAGGATGGCCTGCTTGAGGCGCTGGATCAGTTGGCGCTGGCGCGGCAGGGCGCCGGGGCCGCGCGTGAGCGGGCTGGAAAGCAGGGCGGTGGTGGTGGTCATGGCCCTATTAAAATATGGAATCGTGGTGCTTTTTATCATGCCACGATTCCGATATCGTGAGGGCATGCGTATTGCGTCCGCCCGAGCCGGCGGCGCCCCAACCCTGATGAGGCCCCGTAGCATGCAACCCCGCGTCAACGCTTACCAGCAACCCATCGGCCCGGACATGACGGGCTGGACCGCGCGTCCGCGCCCACCCCTGACTCCCATCGTCGGCCGCTATTGCCGGCTGGAGCCGCTGTCGGCCGAGCGCCACGCCGAGGACCTGTACCAGGCGTTCAGCCAGGCGCCGGACGACAGCGACTGGACCTATATGTCGGTGGGGCCTTTCGCGGACCTGGCGGCCTACCGCCAGTTCGCGGAAAAGGCGCAGGCCGGCAACGATCCGCTGCACCACGCCATCATCGACCTGGAAACGGGGCGCGCCATCGGCACGCTGGCGCTGATGCGCATCGACCCGGCCAACGGCGCGATCGAGGTCGGCTTCGTGTCGTTCTCGCGCCAGCTCAAGCGCACCCGCATCGCCACCGAGGCCCAGTTCCTGCTGATGAGCCGCGCCTTCGACGAGCTGGGCTACCGCCGCTACGAATGGAAGTGCGACAGCCTGAACGCGCCGTCGCGCGCGGCCGCTGCCCGCCTGGGTTTCGAGTTCGAAGGCATCTTTCGCCAGGCCACGGTGTACAAGGGCCGCAGCCGCGACACGGCCTGGTTCGCCATGGTCGACGGCGACTGGCCCGCGCTGCGCGCTGCCTATGAACGCTGGCTGAGCCCGGACAATTTCGATGCGCAAGGCCGGCAGCGGCAGGGCCTGTCCGAACTGACGGCAGAGGCGCGCGCCGCGTGCGCCTGATCCCGGTGGCGCTGGCCCTGTTCTGGGGCCTGAACTGGCCGGCGGTGAAGATCATCCTGTCGATTTTCCCGCCGTTCACCTTGCGCCTGCTCGGCCTGGGCAGCGGCGCGGTGCTGCTGTTGCTGCTGGCGCGCGCCAAGCGGGTGCCGCTGTTGCCGCCGCGCGAGTCGTGGCGGGGCATCGTCGTGGGCGGCCTGCTTGCCGTTGCCGCCTTCAATCTGCTGGTGGCCTGGGCGCAGCTCAGCACCAGCACCTCGCGCGCGGCGGTGCTGACTTTCACCATGCCGATGATGTCGGCCGTGCTGGCCTGGGCGGTGCTGGGCGAACGGCTGGACCGGCGCCGGGCGCTGGCCTTGCTGCTGGGCGCGGCCGGGGTCTCCATCCTGGCCTGGCCGGTGCTGCGCGCGGTCTTCGGCGAGCACGACGCCGCCGCGGCCAAAGGTCTGGTGTTTCCGCTGGTGGCGGCCTTCGGCTGGGCCGCGGGCACGGTCTACCTGAAGGGCTGGCCGGTGGCCGGCGACCGCATCGTCGTCACCGCCTGGCAGTTGGCGGTGGGCGCGGCCTGCGCCCTGGGCGGCATGCTGATCGCAGGCGAATCATTTCCCACGCAGGGCTGGAACGGCCGCGTGGTGGCGGCGCTGTCATTCCACATCATCTTGGGTACTGCCGTCGCGTACTGGCTCTGGTTCGTGCTGAGCGAGCGCGTCAGCGCCACGGTGGCGGCGTTGACCACATTGATGGTGCCGGTGGTGGGCGTGTTGGGCGCGATGGCGCTGGTAGGCGATCGGCCCGCCGCCCTGGACTGGTGGGGCTTTGCCCTGGTGCTGGGCGGGGCGGCGCTGATCGTGCTGAATCTGGGCGCCGCGCCGGCGCCGCGAACCAGGCCATAAGCTCGGGCGGCTCAGCGGGTGCGCCGCAACTTCTCGCGCAGCAGTTCGGCGCCGCTGACCAGGGTGATGCCGGCCAGCACCAGCAGGGCGCCCAGCACGAAGCCGCCGTCCAGCGGCTCGTCCAGGATGATCACGCCGAAACTCACGCCGAACAGCGGCGTCATGAACGACAGGATGGACAGGCGCGAGGCCAGGTAGCGGCGCAGCAGCCAGAACCACGCCAGGTAGCTGGACAGGGCCACGACCACCGACTGGAAGGCGACGCTGAGCACTGCCGCCTGGGTGTAGCGGAAACCGGCGTTGCCGGTGGCCGCGGCGAATGCCAGCAGGGTGATGGCCGCGACCGCCATCTGGTAGAACAGCGTCTTGGCGGGCGCGGCTTCCGATAGCGAGGTCTTGCGGATCGCCACCGTGGTGGCGCCCCAGAACAGGCCTGCCAGCAGTCCCATCGCGTCGCCCAGCAGCATGTTCGGAGCGGCGGCGGAGCCCTCGGGCTGACCCTTGCCCAGGAAGGCCACGGCGATGCCGCAAAAGGCGATGACCACGCCCAGCCACTGCAGCGGCTTCAGGCGTTCCTCGGGCAGCAGCCAGTGCAGCCCCAGCGCGGCGAAGATGGGCGCGGTGTACAGGAACACCGACATGTGCGAGGCCGTGGTGTAGACCAGGCCTTGCGCCACGAACAGGAATTCTCCGGCGAACAGCAGGCCCACGATCAAGCCGGGCAGCGCCGTGCCATCGGTGAAGGCGCGCAGGCCTTCGCGCCGCCACACGGCCACCGCCAGCACCAGCGCCGCGAAGGCCGAGCGCAGCCCGATCTGCATGATGGGCGAGACGTCCGCGGCCACCAGTTTGATGGCGATCTGCTGGAAGCCCCAGCAGACGCACAACAGCAGCATGGCGCCGGTGGCCAGTCCGTCCAGCGGCTGGCGCAAGGGTTTGGGGCCGTTCACGGCAGTTCGGCGGGGTAGCTGTCCAGGGCCAGGCCGATCTGCTGGCGCAGGTCCCATTCCGCCAGGGTCGATTGGACCGGGCCGAAGAAGGCGCCGTCGCGAGTCACGAACATGGCGGGCAGGTGGAAGACCTCGTAGCGCTCGACCATGCCGCGGTTGTCGCCGGCGTCGACCCAGCACACGCGTTCCACGGGCAGCTCCAGCTGCGGCAGTTGTTCGCGGGCGATGCGGCAGGTGCCGCAGGTGCGGCTGTGGAAGACCAGCAGGGACAGGCCGGGCGCGTCCAGCAGGTAGCGGTCGGCGGTGCTGTCGTTGAGTTCTATCTGTTCCATGGGGGGCAGGGCTGCGCAGGGGCGCCGGTCGCGGCGCGAGGCGCCCATTATGGCAGCGCGGCGTCCGCGGGCGGGAGATACCCGCGGGCCTGGAGGGGACGCCCCGGCTTCAAGCGCCGCGCAGCGTCCGGTCCAGTTCCAGCACGGACTGGTACAGCACGCGGGTGCCGTCCAGCAGCTGCGCGGGCTCGATCCACTCTTCCGGGCAGTGGCTGCGGCCGTTCAGGCAGGGAATGAAGATCATGCCGATGGGACCCGTGGGCGCCATGTAGACGGCGTCGTGGCCCGCGCCGCTGGGCAGGCGCATCGAGGCGTAGCCCAACTGGTCGGCGGCGGCCTGCACCGCGTCCATCACCAGCGGCGTGCAGTCGGTGGGACGGGCGCGGCTCAGCTGCGTGAAGCTGGCGGTCAGTCGCAGCGCCTTGAGATCGCCTGCCAAGCCAGCCATCAAGGTTTCCGGAAACGCATCCAGCACGGCATCGCTGTCGCTGCGCATTTCCAGCGTCAGTTCGACGCGCCCCGGCACCGCGTTGGCGGCATTGGGCGTCATCGACAAACGGCCCACGGTGGCGACCACGTAATGCGGATTGCCGCTGGCGGCGCTGGCCTGGCGGTTGGCCGCGTCGATGATGCGGGCCGCGCCCACCAGGGCGTCGCGGCGGATGTCCATGGGCGTGGTGCCGG
>NZ_JCBAMT010000125.1:0-15597 GCF_059760445.1 Achromobacter sp. D7-1
GGCCCGAAGTCCCTGCCGCTCCCGAAGCACCTGCCGCACCCGAAGTCCCTGCCGCACCCGAAGTCCCTGCCGCACCCGAAGTCCCTGCCGCACCCGAAGTCCCTGCCGCACCCGAAGTCCCTGCCGCACCCGAAGCGCCTGCCGCACCCGAAGCGCCTGCCGCACCCGAAGCGCCTGCCGCACCCGAAGCGCCTGCCGCACCTGGCGCTCCAGCCGCGCCCGGGGATCCCGCCGCGCCAGACGCTCCGCCTGCAGCGCCCTGCTGTCCCACCGCCTTGTTCAAATCATCGACGTTGCTTTGCAGTTGGCTCACGCGCCCCTGGACATCGGCCATGGCGCGCTCGGTCGACGTCCGGGCGTCGGCCTGCGCCTCGGCTTGCGCCGGCGCGCTGTCTTGCGCCTGTCCGGACGACAGGCGCACGCGATCCTGCGGCTGCGAGGCGCTCGCCACCCCGGCATCGGCGGGAGGAGCGACGCTGCCCGAAGCCGCGCCCTGCCCCTGAACCACGGACGGGTTCGCGCCCGCAGCCGCGCCAATGCGCGCGCGATACTTCGCGAACGCCTCGGCATGTTCATTGAAGATGCGGCGCGCCTCGGCCGGATCCACGGCACGCACGGTCGCCGCATCGGGAATCGTCAGTCTTTGACCGGCCTTCACCAGATTCATATTGCTCTGGATGAACGCCTCGGGATTGGCACGCCACAAGGCCACCAGCATCTGATAGACCGATGCGTTGGGCACGGCATTGCGTTGGGCGATGGCGAAGAGATTGTCGCCCGACTTCACATTGACCGAACGCGACCCGGCCGCGCGGCTCGGCGTGCCCACCGCTGCCGGCGTCACATCCGCGCTGGTGCCGCGCAGAGGCACCAGGATGCTGACTTGCACCTGGCGCTGCCCCGAACTGGAGCTGATATCCAACAGCAGGTCCACCGCCCCGCTAGTCGGCGGCTGCGAGGCCCGCACACGGAGATTCTTGCGTGTCGCGTCCAGTCCGTCTTCGACCCGGACCACCATGCTTGCCAGCGGAACCGGCGGCTTCAGGCCTGCACGTTGCCATGCGGCCTCGTCCGCCACCGACACTTTGAGCGAGGCGATCTCGTCAGGCGTCAGTTCCTGCAATCCCACCACTGCCTGCAACGGCGCGCCCGGCACCGATACCACCCGCGAATGCCCCACGCGCATGGCCATGGCGGTACTACATACGCTTGAGCCAATCGCCAGCGCAATCGCCCACTGCAGGGCTTTTAAACGGCGGGCATGCTTCACTTGGCGCGAACGCTGGGTCATAAGCTGGAATTCCGTTCTTGTAGTCGACTTGCGGGCTGGAGCCGGCTCACGCCATATAGGTGAGAACAGGCATCAATTCACGGGAAAAGTGTAATGGATCATGCGCATTTCACAAACCTGAAAGGCCCGGCTGCATTTGTTGGCGAGCCCGTCTGGCGCCGCAACGCAGACGCCGCGCGAACGACAAGGGCACCCTGAGGTGCCCTTGCTTGCCTTGCGTACTTGATCAGGTGGCGCCAAACGCCGCCTGCAAGGGCATCAGGCTTCAGCCAGCGCGATACGCAGCATGCGGCGCAGCGGCTCGGCGGCGCCCCACAGCAACTGGTCGCCCACGGTGAAGGCGCCCAAATACTGCGAGCCCATCGACAGCTTGCGCAGACGGCCCACCGGAATATCCAGGGTACCGGTGACGGCAACCGGGGTCAGCGCGGAAACCGTGGCTTCCTTGGTGTTGGGCACAACCTTGGCCCATTGCGTGCCTTCGGCGATCAGCGCCTCGATCTCGTCCAGCGGCACATCACGCTTGAGCTTGATGGTCAGCGCCTGGCTGTGGCAGCGCATTGCGCCGATGCGCACGCACAGGCCGTCGATCGGCGTGGCGGGCGTGCCGAAAGCGGCGCCGCGGCCCAGGATCTTATTGGTCTCGACTTCGCCCTTCCACTCTTCCTTGGACATGCCGTCGCCCAGATCCTTGTCGATCCAGGGAATCAGGTTGCCGCCCAGCGGCACGCCGAAGTGCTCGTGGGGCAGCGCCGGATCCTTTTGCTTGGCCAGCACGCCGCGGTCGATTTCCAGGATGGCCGACGCCGGATCGTCCAGCAGCGACTTGACCGACTGGTTGATTTCGCCGAACTGGGTCAGCAGTTCGCGCATGTGCTGCGCGCCGCCGCCGGAAGCGGCCTGGTAGGTCATGGAGGTCATCCACTCGACCAGGTCGTTGTTGAACAGGCCGGCCAGGCCCATCAGCATGCAGCTGACAGTGCAATTGCCGCCGATGAAATTGCGCACACCGCGCTTGAGCGCCGCGTCGATGACCGGACGGTTGACCGGATCCAGCACGATGATGGCGTCTTCAGCCATGCGCAGGGTGCTGGCGGCATCGATCCAGATGCCGTTCCAACCCGCGCCGCGCAGCTTCGGGTAGACCTCGGAGGTGTAGTCGCCGCCTTGCGCCGTCACGATGATCGGCAGTTTTTTCAGAGCGTCAATGTTGTAGGCGTCTTGCAGCGGACCTGCGCCAGTGGCCCAAGTGGGCGCGGCGCCGCCAGCGTTGCTGGTGGAGAAAAACACCGGTTCGATCAGTGCGAAGTCGTTCTCGTCGCGCATGCGTTGCATGAGCACCGAGCCGACCATACCGCGCCAGCCGACAAGGCCTACTGCTTGATTCATTTCAATCGCTCTTTAAAGGTGTGGAGACTAGGGTCCAGGGGGAAAAAGCCGTGCAATTCAACAATTTATCAGAATGCACGGCCTGATGTTGCGGCGCAACCATAAAAAATAGGGGCCGCAATGGATGCAAGGTGCTTTCGAGGCGATGCCACAACAGCAAAAACAAGGGGCGGCCTGACGCGACCGCCCCTTGTCTTGCGCCGCCCCGGTCGCCGGACGCGGGCGTCCGGCGGCAGGATCAGGCCAGCGCCTTCAACACCGCTTCGCCCATCTGCGCCGTGCCGACCTTGGTGGTGCCCGGCTCGAAGATGTCGGCCGTGCGCAGGCCCTCGGCCAGCACGCGGCGCACGGCGGCCTCGATGCGGTCGGCCTGCGGCGCCAGGTTCAGCGAATAGCGCAGCAGCATGGCGGCGGACAGGATGGTCGCCAGCGGATTGGCGATGCCCTGGCCGGCGATATCGGGCGCGGAGCCGTGGCTGGGTTCGTACAAGCCTTGGCCGCCAGCGTTCAGCGAAGCCGAGGGCAGCATGCCAATCGAGCCGGTCAGCATGGCCGCCTCATCCGACAGGATGTCGCCGAACAGGTTTCCAGTCACGATGACGTCAAACTGGCGCGGGTTGCGCACCAGCTGCATGGCGGCGTTGTCGACATACATGTGCGACAGTTCCACGTCGGGATACTCGCGCGCGATCTCGATGACGATGTCGCGCCAGAACTGCGAGGTCTCCAGCACGTTGGCCTTGTCCACGCTGCACAGCTTCTTGCCGCGCTTGCGGGCCGATTCGAAGCCGATACGCGCGATCCGGCGCACTTCGGATTCCGCGTAGCGCATGGTGTCGTAGCCTTCGCGCTCGCCCGTGAAGGCGCCGTCGGGCGACGAACGCACGCCGCGCGGCGTGCCGAAATAAATGTCGCCGGTCAGTTCGCGGATGATCAAAATGTCCAGGCCGGACACGATCTCGGGCTTGAGCGACGACGCGCTGGCCAGTTCCGGATACAGAATGGCCGGACGCAGGTTGGCGAACAGGCCGAGCGCCTTGCGCAGGCCCAGGATGGCCTGCTCGGGGCGGAACTCGCGCGGCAGGCTGTCGTACTTCCAGTCGCCCACGGCGCCGAACAGCACGGCGTCCGATTCCTTGGCCAGGTTCAGCGTGGCCGGCGGCAGCGGATGCTCGAACGCATCGAAGGCGGCGCCGCCCACCGGCGCTTGCTTGATCTCAAAAGAAACGTCCAGCGCCTTCAGGACGCGCACGGCCTGCTCGACGATTTCCGGGCCGATGCCGTCACCCGGCAAGACTGCGATGTTGTGAGTCATACGAAAACAATCCTGTAATCAGAATAAGAGTGGCGTCAGGCGATCGGGCGGCTTTCCAGCCACGGATGACGGGCCAGGCGCTCGGCCTCGAAGGCGCGGATCTTGTCCGACTGGCGCAAGGTCAGCCCGATATCGTCGAAACCATTGAACAGACAGTACTTGCGGAAGGGCTCAATATCGAAGCCCATCTCCCGCCCGTCCGCCGCCACCACGACCTGGCGTTCAAGATCGACACGCAGTTTGTAGCCCGGGAAGGCCTTCACTTCGTCGAACAGGCGCGCGACTTCCAATTCGGACAGGATGATCGGCAGCAGGCCGTTCTTGAAGCTGTTGTTAAAGAAAATATCGGCATAGGACGGCGCGATGATGGCGCGGAAACCGAACTGCGTCAGCGCCCAGGGCGCGTGCTCGCGGCTGGAGCCGCAGCCGAAGTTCTTGCGCGCCAGCAGCACCGAGGCGCCCTGGTAGCGCGGCTGGTTCAGCACGAAATCCGGATTCAACGGACGCTTGCTGTTGTCCATGCCGGGCTCGCCGTGGTCCAGATAGCGCAGCTCGTCGAACAGGTTCGGGCCGAAGCCGGTGCGCTTGATCGACTTGAGGAACTGCTTGGGGATGATGAGGTCCGTGTCGACGTTTTCGCGATCGAGCGGAGCCACCAGGCCTTCGTGAGTGGTAAATGCTTGCATGATGTCGGTACTCGGTGCTTGACGCTTAACGGAAAGTGCGGACGTCGACGAAATGACCGGCGACGGCAGCGGCGGCGGCCATGGCGGGGCTGACCAGATGGGTGCGTCCGCCCTGCCCTTGCCGGCCCTCGAAGTTGCGGTTCGAGGTGGAAGCGCAACGTTCGCCAGGTTCGAGACGGTCGGCGTTCATGGCCAGGCACATGGAGCAGCCCGGCTCGCGCCATTCAAAACCGGCTTCAATGAAGATCTTGTCCAGCCCTTCGCGCTCGGCTTGTTGCTTGACCAGGCCCGAACCCGGCACCACCATGGCCTGACGCACATTGGACGCCACATGCTTGCCGCGCGCGACAGCGGCGGCTGCGCGCAGGTCTTCGATGCGCGAGTTGGTGCACGAGCCGATGAACACGCGATCCACACGGATATCGGTCAGCGGCGTGTTGGGCTTCAGGCCCATGTACTGCAGGGCGCGCTCCATGCCGCTGCGGCGCACGTCGTCTTTTTCGCGGTCGGGGTCCGGCACGCGGGAATCCACCGGCAACACCATTTCAGGAGACGTGCCCCAGGTGACTTGCGGCTTGATGTCGCGGGCGTTGATTTCCACCACGGCGTCGAACTTGGCGCCCTCATCGGTATGCAGAGTGCGCCAGTAACCCACCGCCTGGTCCCACAGCACGCCGGTGGGCGCAAAGGGACGGCCGCGGAAATACTCGACGGTCTTGTCGTCCACCGCCACCATGCCGGAACGGGCGCCGGCTTCGATGGCCATGTTGCAGACGGTCATGCGGCCTTCGACGGACAGGGCGCGCATCGTGCTGCCGGCAAACTCGATCGCGTAGCCGGTGCCGCCCGCGGTGCCGATGATGCCGATGATGTGCAGGACCACGTCCTTGGCCGTACAGCCGAAGGGCAGCTCGCCATCGACCTTGATCAGCATGCTCTTGGCTTTCTTCATGAGCAGCGTCTGGGTGGCCAGGACGTGCTCGACCTCGGAGGTGCCGATGCCGAAGGCAAGCGCGCCCACCGCGCCGTGCGTGCTGGTGTGCGAATCGCCGCAGACCACGGTCATGCCGGGCAGGGTCGCGCCCTGTTCCGGGCCGATCACGTGCACGATGCCCTGGCGCAGGTCATTCATGCGGAATTCGGTGATGCCGTACTTGTCGCAGTTGGCGTCCAGCGTATCCACCTGCAAGCGGGAAATCGGGTCGTCGATACCCTGGGCTCGATTCAAGGTGGGCACGTTGTGGTCCGCGACCGCCAGATTGGCGCCCGTGCGCCACGGCTTGCGGCCGGCCATCGCCAGGCCCTCGAACGCCTGGGGGCTGGTGACTTCATGCACCAGGTGGCGGTCGATATAGAGCAGACAGGTGCCGTCTGATTCCTGGTGGACGACGTGGGCGTCCCAGAGTTTGTCGTAAAGAGTTTGGGCCATGGATGCGCTCTGCAAGTAGACAGTCCGGCTCGTGCCGCACGCGGTTGAAAACGACCTCCGCGCGCCGGCCACTGCGGCATGAACGAATTATGCACAGGGTCTCAACCTAGTACAATTGCACCTTATATACCAGTATCAAGACTACCATGCTAGGAAATGACGGGGGTCACTTTGTCCTATTTCCATGCCCCAACCGCTCCGCAACCAAACAGTTACAGATACAAATTCGGGTATTTAAAACAGATACAAAATTATCAAACCGATATAATCGTTGTTCAGCGCGGACGCCTAAACTGCGAAACAAAGCGCAATAAACCGCATTTATCCTGCATTAAACTGGACCACAAATCCGGAATATAGCGAAATTAGTGCAAATTCAAGCTAATTAAGAGATGATGCGCGAAGAAACTCAAACTGCCGACCGGAAAACTTCGTCAAGAATTAACAAATATTGACTCGTCAAAACTGACATTTCCACACAATATGGCGGCCATTAATTCCTAACTCGACTCGCGAATAATCACTATGGCTTCGTTTTTGCTCAAAAGCACGACTTCGGTCCTTGCCCTGGCATTCGTTCCTGCGGCATTTGCACAGTCATCGGCTCCCGCCTCCGGGCAAGCTGGGGTCACGCTGAACCAGGTGGTCGAACAGACCCTGCTCAGCAACCCGGAAATCCAGGCTAAATACCATGACTTCCAGGCTTCGCTGGAGGGCCAGGCCGTCGCTCGCGGCGCCTTCTTTCCGCAGATCAATGCGCAAGGCTATGTAGGCCGCGAGTACCGCAACAACGTGCCCGGAGTCGGGTCGCAAAGCTGGAACCGTCCCGGCTACAGCGTGGAACTGCGCCAGTTGATTTTCGACGGCTTCCGCACGAGCAACGACGTCAAGCAAGCTGGCTTCGACAAGCTGGCTCGTTTCTATGACCTGCTGGCCACTAGCGACAACACCGCCTTCAGCGCCGTGCAGGCCTACGTCGACTTGCAGCGCTACCGCGACATGGAACTGCTGGCCCGCCAGAACTACACCCTGCATGAAGAAACGCTCAAGCAGATCGGCGAACGCGCTGACTCCGGCGTGGGCCGCCGCGTCGACCTGGAACAGGCCGGCGGGCGCCTGGCGCTGGCCCAGACCAACCTGATGACCGAGACCGCCAACCTGCTGGACGTGCAGCAGCGCTTCCAGCGTGTTACCGGCGCCCTGCCCCCTGACTCGCTGCAACCTACGCCCGACATCAGCGGCAAGCTGCCGGTCAAGCCGGCCGACTTCAACGAGTCCTTGCGCCGCAACCCCAGCTTCCTGTCCAAGCAGGCCGGGCTGCAGGCCGCGCAAGCCGGTGTCGCCTCGTCCAAGGGCGCCTTCTCGCCCAAGTTCGAGTTCGTGGCAGCGACCGGCCGCGACCAGAACGACCCGACGCCGCAAAACCGCGACATCCAGAACTCCAGCGTCCAGGTTGTCATGAGCTACAACCTGTATCGCGGCGGCGCCGACTCCGCCCGCGTGCGCCAGACCTCCGCGCAGTCCTACGCCGCGCGCGACATCCGCGACTACACCTGCCGCAACGTGCAGCAGGACCTGGCCGTGGCCTGGAACAACGTGGCCAGCCTGAACCAGAAGCTGCCCTTCCTGCGCGACCACGAAGTCGCCACCACGAAGGTACGCGAAGCCTACCGCCAGCAGTTCCAGATCGGCCAGCGTTCGCTGCTGGACTTACTGGACACGGAAAACGAACTGTTCGAATCGCGCCGCGCCCTGACCAACGCCCTGTATGACCTGCAGATCGCGCAGTACCGCTGGCTGGCGCTGTCGCACGCACTGCTGCCGGCGCTGTCGCTGCAGCCCGCGCGCAACGAAATGCCCGAGGAGAACGGCAAGCTGGAAGTCTCCGACGACGTGATCAAGCTCTGCAACTCGACGATCCCCGACTCGGCCCGCCTGGCGCCCGTGCGCGTGCAATACAACGAGGGCAATCTGCCGCCCACGTTCATCCCGGTAAACTCGCCCAAGGCCAAACCCTAGGCGAAGCAAGCGCAAGGAGACCATATGCAGAAACAGGGCAACGACTTCTCACAACTGGACGCGGATTTTGTCCGCGTCCTGGAAGACCTGATCGACGCGCTGATAGCCAATGGCACCTTGCGTATGACCGACCTGCCTGTGCAGGCTCAACAAAAGCTGACCCAGCGCAAGCAACAGCGCGCGCGCCTCTCCGAACACCTCGACCTGCTGGATGACGAAGATGGACAAGTTATCTGAAACGGCGGCCCGGGAGTGGCGCGCTGACGCGCGCGCGGCGCACGATGATCCGCTGCTGGACTGCCTGGTGGAAATCACCCGGCTGCATGGCGTGACGGCGACGGGACAGGCTTTGTCCGCGGGCCTGCCTCTGGAAGAACACAAGCTGACTCCCGCATTGCTGCCGCGCGCTGCCGCGCGCGCGCAGCTCTCCGCCCGCGTGGTCAAACGCACGCTGGACAGCATCTCGCAGGACCTGTTGCCCGCGATCCTGCTGCTCAACGGCGAGCGCGCCTGCCTGTTGCTGAAAAGGGACGGCGATAAGTATGTTGTCAGCCATCCCGAATTGGGTGGCAGCTCGATGGAAATGAGCGCTGCGGAACTGTCTGCGCAATACACCGGGCTGGTGTGCTTTGTGCGTCCGCAGTTCCGCTTCGACGCGCGCGCGCCCGAAGTCGCCAAGGTACGCGAGCGCCATTGGTTCTGGGCCGCCATCATGGAAAACCGGCGCATGTACCGCGATGCGCTGATCGCCGCCCTGCTGATCAATATCTTCGCAATGGCGATGCCGCTGTTCACCATGAACGTGTATGACCGCGTCGTGCCAAACAACGCCGTCGAGACACTCTGGGTGCTGGCTATCGGCATCACCCTGGTCGTGATCTTCAACATGATCCTGAGCACCGCGCGCTCCCATGTGGTGGACAGCGCCAGCAAGCGGGTCGATGTGCGCCTGTCGGCGCAGATCATGGAACGGGTGCTGGACCTGCGCATGGAAGGCCGGCCGGTATCGGTGGGTTCCTTCGCCGCCAACCTGCGTTCATTCGAATCCATCCGCGACTTCATCGCATCGGCCACCATCACCACCCTGGTCGACCTGCCCTTCATTCTGCTGTTCCTGTTGGCGCTGGCCTGGATCTCGCCCTGGATGATTCTTCCGCCCCTGGTCGCGATCGTGCTGATCCTGCTGGTATCGCTGGCGGCGCAGGCCCGCATGGAATCGCTGACCATGGCATCGTTCCAGGCCTCGTCACAACGCAATGCAACCCTGGTCGAGGCCCTGACCGGCCTGGAATCCGTCAAGACGCTCAACGCGCAGGGCTCCATCCAGCGCAACTGGGAACGCGCCACCGAGTACATCGCCCTGACCGGCGGCAAGCTGAAGCTGATTTCGTCTTCGACGGTCGGCTTCGTACAGGCCGTCCAGCAACTGGTATCGATCTCCGTCGTCATTATCGGTGTCTACCAGGCGCAGGAATCCGCCATCTCCATGGGCGGCATCATCGCCGCTTCCATGATCGCCGGCCGCTGCCTGGCCCCGCTCGGCCAGGTCGCCGGGCTGCTCATGCAGTACCAGAACGCGCGCACCTCGCTCGGCTCGATCGACAACTATATGAAGCTGCCGATTGAACGTCCGGCAGAAGCCGAATTCCTGCATCGTCCGGTCTTCCACGGCGGCATTGAATTCCGCGACGTTACCTTCAGCTATCCCGGCAGCAAGCAGCCGGTGCTGAAGAAGGTGTCCTTCAAACTGCAGCCCGGTGAAAAAGTCGGCATCATCGGCCGCATCGGTTCCGGCAAGACCACGCTGGAAAAACTGGCGCTGGCGCTGTATCAGCCCACCGAGGGCGCCGTGCTGCTGGACGGCGTCGACGTGCGCCAGATCGATCCCGCCGACGTGCGCCGCGCCATCGGCCACGTGCCGCAGGACCCGCTGCTGTTCTATGGCAGCCTGAAGCACAACCTCGCGATGGGCGCGCCCTACGCCGACGACGCCAGCATCCTGGCGGCCGCCAACATGGCGGGCGTCACCGATTTCGCCAACCTGCATCCCGACGGCTTCGACATGGTCATCGGCGAACGCGGCGAGTCCCTCTCCGGCGGCCAGCGCCAGTCGGTGGCAGTGGCACGCGCCCTGATCAACGATCCGCCCATCCTGCTGCTGGATGAGCCCAGCAGCAACATGGACCACCAGAGCGAAGCGCAACTGCGCAAGCGCCTGGGCGAAGCCAGCGCCACCAAGACGATCCTGCTGGTCACGCACCGCACTGCCCTGCTGGACCTGGTCGACCGCCTGATCGTGATCGACAACGGCCACATCGTCGCCGATGGTCCCAAGGAACAGGTTGTCGAAGCACTGCGTCAAGGACGCGTCGGACGCGGAAGCTGAGGAAACCATGCTGAACAATCCCGGCGAAACCCGGCACGGCCTGTTTGGAAGCTTGTGGCGCATGCTGCGCGGCGTCTTCGTGTTCTTCTTCGACCGCCTGCTGGACGGAGCCGAAAAAGGCAAACCCCAACAACGCTCCGACTACGTCGGCAACGCGGAATGGGTCATCCATGAATCCCAGGCGCGCGGCTCGCGCATCCTGCTGTGGGTCAGCCTGCTGGCCACCGGCGGACTGCTGCTGTGGGCGGGTACCGGCAGTATCGACGAAGTCGTCCGGGGCGAAGGCAAGGTCGTGCCGTCGCGCCAGGTCCAGATCATCCAGAGCCTGGACGGCGGTATCGTCGAGGAAATCCTGGTGCGTCCCGGGCAAGAAGTCGAGGCCGGGGAAGTCCTGCTGAAGATCGACTCCACCCGGTTCGCTTCGTCCCTGGGCGAAAATAACGCGGAATACATGTCCCTGCTCGCCAAGGCCGCCCGACTGCAGGCCCTGGCCACCGGCGAGCCCTTCGTGGCCCCCGAGGAAGTACTGACGCAGGCGCCTGGACTGGTGGAAATGGAGCGTAATGTCTGGCAAGCCCGCACCACCGAGCTGAACGCCACGGTCAACGTCGCCCGCGAGCAACTCAAGCAGCGCCAGGAAGACCTGCGCGAAACCATCGCCAAGCGTGACCAGGCCGCAGCCAGCTGCAGCCTGACCTCGCGCGAACTGCAGGTGACCCGTCCCCTGCTCAAGAGCGGGGCCGTATCCGAAGTGGATCTGCTGCGCCTGCAACGCGACGTGGCCCGCTACTGCGGCGAACAAAAAGGCGCCGAAGCCCAGATCGACCGCTTCCAGGCCTCCATCAAGGAAGCGGAAAGCAAGCTGCAGGAAGCCGAGCTGAACATCCGCAACCAGGCCCGCAGCGAACTGTCTGAAACCAACACCAAGCTGGCCACCCTGCGCCAGGGCAAACTGGCGCTGGCTGACCGCGTGAAACTGGCCGAAGTCCGCGCACCGGTGCGCGGCACGGTCAAGACGTTGTTCAACAACACGGTCGGCGGCGTGGTCCAGCCCGGCAAGGACATCATCGAAATCGTGCCCAAGGACGACACGCTGCTGCTCGAAGTCCGCATCCAACCGCGCGACATCGGCTTCCTGCATGCCGACCAGAAGGCGGAAGTGAAATTCACGGCGTACGACTTCGCCATCTACGGCGGCCTGGAAGGCAAGGTGGAACAGATCGGCGCGGACACCGTGACCGATGAGAAAGGCAATTCCTACTATGTAGTACGGGTCCGCACGGACCGCAGCACGGTAGGCGACAAACTGTTGCCCATCATCCCCGGGATGGTGGCGGAGGTTCATATCCTGACTGGCAAGCGCACGGTGCTGCAGTACCTGCTCAAGCCCATACTGCGCGCCAAGGCGAATGCCTTTACCGAACGTTAAAGGAGGGCTGCAAGGCTTTATGAAACCCGTTCCTGTTCTGTTGATTACGCACGACGACCTGTTGTGGCAGCACTGGCGTGGCCTGAACTCGGCCCGCTGGCTGGCGGCCCGCGGGCGCGGCCTGGCCGACCTGCAGCGCTGGCGCGAACAGGGCCGTACGCTGGCGGTCCTGGATGCGGACCTGCCCCGCCTGCCGTCCTGGCAGGACCCTAGCTGGGCCACGACCTTGGCAGACATGCACGTGGTTGTCGCCAGCCCCAGTCCGAACGACGAGCAAGGCACCCGGGTCCTGGGCGCCGGCGCGCATGGATACTGCCACGGCTATGCGTCGGCAGCTTCGCTGTCCCAGGCGCTGGAAGTCGTCGCATCCGGCGGCATCTGGATGGGCCGTTCCCTGGTGTCGCGGCTGCTCAAACTGGTCGCCGAACGCGCCCAGGATGCGCACTCCTGGGACGGCGGCGTGCTGACCGAACGTGAAATCACCGTCGCCCGCTATGCCTCCAGCGGCCAGGCCAATGCGCAGATCGCCGAAGCCCTGGGCATTACCGAACGCACGGTCAAGGCCCACCTGTCAGCCGTTTTCGAAAAGCTGGGCGTAACCGACCGCCTGCAGCTCGCCCTGCTCGTTCACGGCATTTCAGCCCCCGCCGACGCCAAAATCAAAATTACTTCCTGATACTGTCCTTGAGGACAATATCCCGCGCCGGCGGCGCAATCTAGTATCTGGCCATCTTGGATAACTCCCTGAAACGGAACCAACATGGCCAACACCTCCCCCGCAGTCGTCAACGAAATCTCCGGTCGCGCGTGGATACGCAATAGCGACGGTTCTCTGACCGAACTGCATCAAGGCAGCAAGGTCCCCGCCGGCAGCGACGTCGTCACTGCCTCGGGCGCCACGGTTTCGCTTCAGGTTGAAAACGGCATGCCTATCGTCATCGGCGAAGGCCGCGAGGTCGCGGTAACCGGCGACATGACCGGCCCGCTGGCCGACCCGTCCGAAGCGGCGGTGGCCCCGCCCTCCGGCACCGATTCCGACCGTCTCCTGGCCGCCCTGCGCGACGGCCGCGATCCGTTCGACGAACTGGATCCCACCGCAGCCGTCTTGACCGGCGGCGGCCCTGACGGCGGCAGCAGCTTCGTGCGCTTGGCCCGCATTCTGGAAACGACCACGCCGCTCGACCTGGCTTACCCGAACCCCAGCCGCGGCCAGGAAATCCTGCCCCGCCTGTCCGGTACCGGCGCCGGCGGTGACGATGACGCAACCCCAGCCACCGTCAATACTCCCCCCAACGCGCTGAACGACGCTGCCAGCGGAGACCAGAACAGCCTGGTGCGCGGCAACCTGCTGCTGAACGACTCGGACCCCGACGGCGACCCGCTGGCGATCGTCTCGGTCAGCGGCCGCCCCATGACCCCGGCCGGCATCACGGTCAACGGCAGCAACGGCGGCACCTTCACGGTCCTGCCCGACGGCAGCTACGTCTTCACCCCGGGTAATGAATACGGCCACCTGGCCGTGGGCGAAACGGCCACCAGCACCATTTCGTACACCATCACGGATCCCAGCGGCGCCACCTCCACGGCGACCGTCGTCGTGACGATCACCGGCACCAACGATGGCCCGGTCTCCACCGCCATTGCCGACACGTCGGGCATCGACGCCCAGACGGGTGTGAGCTACAACGTCTCCAGCCATTTCTCGGACCCGGACACCAGCGACAAGCTCACCTTTACGGCCACCGGCCTGCCGCCCGGCCTCACCATTGATCCGAACACCGGCATCATCACCGGCACCATCGACCACTCCGCCTCGCAAGGCGGCAACAACGGCGTCTACACGGTAACGGTGACCGCCACCGACCCGTCCGGCGCCACGACTTCCCAGGACTTCAACTGGGACGTCACCAATCCCGCACCGACGGCAGCCAACGACAACGGCACCACGGATGAGGACACCACGCTCAACGTCGACGCCCAAAACGGCGTCCTGGCCAACGACGTTGACCCGGATGGCGATACCCTGACCGTCTCGCAAGTCAACGGCGCCACCGGCAACGTCGGCACGCCGACGGCCGGCTCCAACGGCGGCACGTTCACCCTGAACCCGGACGGCTCGTACTCGTTCAACCCCGGCAACGCCTTCCAGCACCTGGCTGCCGGCCAGACGGCGACCAGCTCGATCACCTATACCGTCACGGACGGCCAAGGCGGCACCAGCTCCGCCACGCTGACGGTCGAAATCACCGGCACCAACGACGCGCCGACCGCAGTTGCCCTGCAGAACCAGGACAACATGGACGGCGATGTCGTCAACTACAACCTGTCCGGCTTCTTCAGCGACCTCGATGACGGCGATTCCCTGGTCTACTCGGTGGACCATATCCCCGGCGGCCTGAAGTTCGACCCCACCACCGGCACTTTTACCGGCCAGTTCGCCAACTGGGCGTCCGACCACACCAACACGGGCGTCAAGGGCGAGTACCTCATCACCGTGACCGCCACCGACAAGTCGGGGGCGACCGTCTCCCAGACCTTCGTCTGGACCGTGGGCAACCCCGTCCCGGTCGCGACCAATGACGAAGGCACCACCGGTGAAGACAAGCCCCTGGTCGTTGACCACGTCACAGAAGGCGTACTGGGCAACGACAGCGATCCGGACGGCGACGCCATGCACGTCTCGCAGGTCAACGGCGTCGACGCCGACGTAGGCCAGCCTGTCGTAGGTTCCAATGGCGGCACATTCACGCTGAACGCCAACGGTACATACACGTTCAATCCCGGCACGGCGTTCCAGTACCTGAATGATGGCCAGACGGCGACGACGTCGATCACGTACACCGTGTCCGACGCGCAGGGCGCGACCAGCACGGCCACCCTGACCATTACGGTCACTGGGCAGACCGACGCTCCTCCGGTGATCACGCCTGAAGACAGCGACGGCGACGTTACCGCTGGCCACAACAATGTGGCCGAAGCCTCTGGAGCCACGGTCACCGGCTCCGTGACCGTATCCGCCGAGGCTGGCATCAACAAGGTTACCGTCGGCGGCAAAGACGTCAGCAACGCCAGCGCCGCCAACCCGGTAGTCATCACCACCGACAAGGGGGTGCTGACCATCACCAATTACGATGCCACCACTGGCAAGATCACTTACTCCTACAAGGAGACTGGCGGAGCTGCCGATCACTCTAACGGCGACGATTCGGTCCGCGACCTCTTCCAGGTTTCCGTCACGGACTTCGCCGGCGAGACCCGTAGCAATGACCTGGTCATCCAGATCACCGACACCGCTCCTGAAGCCAAGCCCGACACCGCTTCCGTCACGGAAGACACCGCGCTGACCGCCACCGGCAACGTCATCAGCGGCACCGGCGCCGACACCCTCGGCGCGGACGTCACCAATGTCGTGGGCGTGGCCAAGGGCACGGTCGCCGCCGGCCAGAACGTCAACGGCAACGTCAACACCGCAGTCAACGGCGAGTACGGCAAGATCGTCCTCAAGGCCGACGGCTCCTACACCTACGAGCTGAACAACAACGACCCGCGCGTGAACGCGCTGCTCGATGGCCAACAGCTCAAGGACACCTTCACCTACACGATCAAGGACGCCGACGGCGACGTCAGCACCACCACCATCACGGTCACCATCA
>NZ_JCBAMT010000126.1:0-14944 GCF_059760445.1 Achromobacter sp. D7-1
ATCCGAAGGAACCGCCGCAGGCGGTGACGAGGATGACGAAGGGGAAGCCCGGAGCGAAGGCTCCGGGCCGCAATCGTTGCCCCGCGCAGCGCGAGTCCCCGACGTGGCAGGCGTCAAAAGAACGCCAACAACGCCATCCCTCTAATGCGACCCACCTAAATAAGCCGCAACAACAGCCGGATCATGTTTCAACTTATCCGCGCTCCCATGCACAGAAATCCGCCCGTTCTCCAACACATACCCATAATCCGCCACATTCAATGCAGCAGCAGCAAACTGCTCCACCAACAGCATCGTCACTCCTTCATCCTTGAGCCGCGCGATGATCCGGAACACTTCTTCCACCAGGATCGGCGCCAGCCCCATTGAAGGTTCGTCCAGCAGCACCAGTTCGGGATTCAGCATCACCGCGCGCGCCATGGCCAGCATCTGCTGTTCACCGCCCGACAACGTGCCGGCCAGTTGATCGCGGCGTTCCTTCAAGCGCGGAAACAGATCCATGGCCCGGCCCAGGTCGGACTGCACGTCGCCCTTGGGACGGCTGCCCGTCAGGCGCGGGAACGCGCCCAGCAGCAGGTTGTCGGTGACCGACAGCGTCGGGAACACGCGCCGGCCTTCGGGCGAGTGCGCCAGGCCCAGCCGCGCGATGCGGTGGGACTCCAGGCCGTCGATGCGCTTGCCGCTCAGCGTGACCTCGCCCGCTGTGGGGCGGATCATGCCGGACAGCGCCCGCATCGTGGTGGTCTTGCCGGCGCCGTTGGAGCCGATCAGCGTCACCACCTTGGCCTTCGGCACCTCCATGCTGATGCCGTGCAGCACCTTCACCTTGCCGTAGCCCGCTTCCAGATTCTTGATCGATAGCATCTTGTTGTCCCCTTGGCGTCAGGCGGGCGCGCCGCCCAGATACGCCTCGATGACCTTGGCGTTGCTTTGCACTTCGTTGGGCAGGCCCTCGGCGATCTTCTGGCCGAAGTCCAGCACCGACACGGTGTCGCACACCCCCATCACCACGTCCATGTGGTGTTCGATGAGGATCAGCGTGATGCCGTGGTCGCGCACCTTGCGGATGATGGCCAGCAGCTCGACGATGTCGGGCGCGGTCAGGCCGGCCGCGGGTTCGTCCAGCAGCAGCAGTTGCGGGTCCAGCGCCAGGGCGCGGGCGATTTCCAGCAGGCGTTGCTTGCCGTAGGGCAGGTTGCGGGCTTCCTCGCTGGCCAGGGATTCCAGGCCCACGAATTCCAGCAGCGCCATGGCGCGGGCGCGGGCGCCCTGTTCCTCTCCCTTCCATTTGGACGTGCGCAGCGCGATGCCGGCCAGGCCAGTGGTGAAGGTATGGTGCAGGCCGACCAGCACGTTCTCCAGCGCCGTCATTTCGCCGAACAGTTGCACGTTCTGGAAGGTGCGCGCGATGCCGGTTTCGGCGATGTCGGCCGGGGTCATGCCGACCAGCGACTTGCCCGAGAACTCCACCGCGCCGGCGGTCGGCACGTAGATGCCTGTCAGCACGTTCATCATGGTGCTCTTGCCGGAGCCGTTGGGGCCGATCAGGCCATGGATGGTGCCGCGCTTGACGGTCAGGTCGACCTGGTTCAGGGCCTTCAGGCCGCCGAACTGCATCAGCACGCCTTTGGCCGCGAGCAGCGTGTCGCCCTTGCCCTTGGCGGCATCGGGCACCGCTTCCTGCGCCTTCACCAAGTCCGACTTGACCGCGAGCGCGGCGCGGCGGTTGGAGAAGAACAGGTTGCGCACGAAGCCCACGATGCCGTCGGGTAGGTAGTAGACGACGAACAGGATCATGGCGCCGAAAATCGTCAGGCGCCAGTCGGTCACCGCTTCCAGCCAGTACGAGAACACCGCCAGCAGGATGGTGCCCACGACCGGCACGACGACGCGGCGCGGTTCGGTGCGGCCCTTGGAGATCGCGATCGCGCTGCCGACAGTGACCAGGATGGCCACGCCCAGCGCGATCAGGCGGAAGGTCGAGATGTCGTCCAGCATCTTGGGGAGCAGCACGATGATGGAAGCGCCCAGCAGCGCGCCCGTGCGGCTCTTGCGGCCGCCCATGATGATGGCCAGCAGGAACAGGATGGTCAGTTCGAAGTTGTAGGTATTGGGCGAGATGTACTGTTCCGAATACGAGTACAGCGCGCCGGCCAGGCCGGCGAAGCCGGCGCTGATGACGAAGGCGAACACCTTGTGGCGGTAGACCGACACGCCCATGCAGTCGGACGCGATCGGACTGTCGCGCAGGGCCTCGAACGAGCGGCCCAGGTGCGACTTGAGGATGCGGTGCACCACGATCAGCGACAGCACCAGCAATGCGGCGACCAGCCAGAAGTACTCGCTCTTGGTCAGCACGTGGCCCGCGATGGCGGGCTTGGAGATCTTGATGCCCAAGGGCCCTTCGGTCATGAAGGTCATCTCGTTGATCAGGATCTGGATGATGGTGCCGAAGGCCAGCGTCACCATGGCCAGGTATGGCCCCGTGACCCGCAGCGCCGGCAGCGCCAGCACCGCGCCGAAGGCCGCCGCGATCAGGATGGCGGCGGGCAGGATGACCCAGATCGGCATCTGCAGGTGGAAGAACAGCACGCCGGCGACATACGAGCCGATGCCGAACAAGCCGGCGTGGCCCAGCGAGACCTGGCCGGTATAGCCCACCACGATATCGAGCCCGAACAGCAGGATCGAGTAGATCATGATGGTTTCGATCAAGTGCAGATAGTACGTGTTGGTCACGCCCAGCGGCACGGCGGCCAGGCAGGCCACCGCCACGATGGATAGCAGGAGGTGCAAGGGTTTCATCGCTTACACCTTCTTGATCGCGGTCTTGCCGAACAGGCCGGCGGGCTTGAAGGTCAGTACGAGCAGCAGCAACACCAATCCCGGCACGTCTTTGTACCCCGTCGAAAGATAGAAACCGGTGGTCGTTTCGGCGATCCCCAGGATCAGCCCGCCCACCACCACGCCCATGCCGCTGGACAGGCCGCCGATGATGGCGACGGCGAAGGCCTTCAGGCCCAGCACTGCGCCCATGGTGGCGCCGGTCAGGGTCAGGGGCGCGACCAGCACGCCGGCGAACGCTGCTGTCAGCGAAGACAGCGCGTAGGAAAACGTGATCACCATGCCCGTGTTGATGCCCATCAGGCCGGCGGCGTCGCGGTCGTTGGAGGTAGCGACGAAGGCCTTGCCGTAGATGGACTTGCGGTTGAAGATTTCCACCAGCAGCATCATGGCCAGGGCGCCGAACACCACCAGCAATTCCATGGGCAGCACATTGGCGCCCAGTACCTGGATCGGCGCTTCCGGCAGCGGCGAGGGGAAGCGCAGGTCGTCGCGGCCCCAGATGTTCTCGGCCACGTTCTTGAAGATGATGCCCAGCGCGATGGTGGCCATGATCCAGCCGAACTCCGAGCGGGTCTTGATGGCGGGCCTGACGCCCACGCGCTCGACCAGCGCGCCTTGCGCGAATCCGAAGATGCAGACGATGGGTATCATCACCCAGTAGTTCACGCCCAGGCCGACCAGCGTCAGGCCGACCAGTGCGCCCAGCATCAGGGCTTCGCCCTGGCCGAAGTTCAGGGTGCCCGACGTAGCGAACGTGAGCTGGTATCCGAACGCGATGACGGCATAGATCATGCCCAGCGCGATACCGCTATAGATGAGCTGTAGAAGAATCATGGTGTGTGTCGTGTAGCGCTGTGGTTCCGTCCCAACCCCCTTGGGCAGAACGCGGTTTTCAGGCGGCGGCAGACCCGCGCCCTGGCAGGCAGGGCGCGGATGGCGGCGGCCGGGCAGCCGCCGCCGGATGTGCTGCGGGACCTTAGTTGGCCTTGATCACGCGGCCGCCCTTGACTTCGCCGATGACCACTTCCTTGACGGTGATGGCGTCGTGGTTGTCTGCGCTGAAGGGCTTGTTGTAGGTCATCACCACGCCCTCGACGGGCGTCTGCAGGTTTTCGAGGGCCTCGCGGACCTTCGGGCCGTCGGTGGAGTTGGCCTGCTTGAAGGCCGCGGCCAGCAGATAGATGGAGTCATAGCCCTGGGCGGCCGACACCGGCGAGTCGATGCGGTTGTTCTTGGGCTTGAATTTGGCCAGGTAGGCGTCGATGAAGGCCTTGCGCTTGGGCGTGTCCGGGTCCTGGATGAAGGTCTGCGGCATGCGCGCGCCTTCGCCGTTGGTACCGGAGTTGTCAATGTAGTTGGCCATGGACAGGGTCCAGCTGCCGATGATCGGCACCTTCCAGCCCAGCTTGGTCATGCCGTTGGCGACCTGCGCCAGTTCGGGGCCGATGCCGTAGGTCAGCACGGCTTCGGCGCCGGCGGCCTTGGCCTTCAGCAGCTGGGCCGTCATGTCGACGTCCTTGATGTTGAACTTTTCGACGGCCACGGGCTTGATGCCCTTGGCGTCCAGGGCCTTCTCCAGGTCCTCGCGGCCGAGCTGGCCATAGTTGGTGGAGTCCGCCAGGATCGCGACTTTCTTGAAGCCGCGGCGGGTCACCGCTTCTTCCACGATCATCGGGGCCTGGATGCTGTCGTGCGCCGCGTTGCGGAACACGTAATTGTTCGGGTATTCCGGCGCCTTGAACTGGTGCGTGATGACGCTGCCCGTGGCCACGTTGTTGAACACGGGGATCTTGGCGTCCTGGTAGAAGCGCTGGGAGGCCAGCGCCACGCCGGTATTGATGTAGCCGACGGTGGCCGCCACCTGCTCCTTGTTGATCAGCTCTTGCGCGATCTGCACGCCGCGCTCGTTCTTGGCCTCGTCGTCGCGTTCCACGGCGATCAGCTGGCGTCCCATGACGCCGCCGTTCTTGTTGATTTCTTCAATGGCCAGGCGCACGCCGTCGCGCATGCTGACGCCCATTGAGGACGAACCACCGGTGTAGGGGCCGGCTACGCCGATCTTGATGGGGTCGGCGGCGTGGGCCGCGGCCGTTGCGGCAAATGCAAGGGTTCCTGCGAGCAGCTTCAAACGAAAATCCATTGATGTCTCCGTTGTAATTGGTAGAACTGCGTGGAAAACCGTGTGCCGGCGCCAGGCGGCGGAAATCAATTGCTGCGGCGCTCTCCTGTGTGGCGTGTCGTGACTGTCTGCCTAATCACTTACGCGAAACTGACCCGACGGGGTTTTTCCGCGTAAATACCTAGTACGGACGCACGAGGATTCCTGTCATGCGCTGCGGCGCTGCCTGGGTGTGAAAGGGGGAAGTAGGCTGCGTGCCGTGGCGGGCATGGGCGGGACATTGCATTGGCCGCATCCTAGCCAGCGCGGCGGCGGGCTGCGCGGAATTTCATTCCGCCCCTGCCTGGAAATTTATTCCTGACGGGCTGGCAGGCCGCGTGGCCATTGGGAGACCTGTTTGCACACGCCTTCCAGCCATAGGGAAAACGCTTGGACCGCCTTGCCTGGCGGCCGCGCGGTTTCGGTGCACAGGTAATACTGGGCCTCGCCGGGGATTTCGATGTCCAGGACGCGCACCAGCTTGCCTTCGTCCAGCCATTCCGCGGCCAGCGCGCGCCGCGTGAGCGCAAGGCCTTGGCCGGCGCGCGCCGCCGCCAGCATGATGCCCAGGTCTACAAGCCACACGCCGCGCGCGGGTTCGGGCCAGTCCAGTCCGGCGGCGGCCAGCCATGGCCGCCAAGGCTCCATGGGACAGCGCAGCAGTTGCGCCCGCGCCAGGTCCGCGGGTCGCTCGAAGGGACCATGCTGGTCGCGGTAGCCGGGCGCGCAGACCGCGAAAACCGGATCCGCCGTCAGCTGGCGCGCGTTCAGGCCGGGGTACTTGCCGCTGCCGAAGCGCACCCAGACGTCGGCATTGGGCGGCATGATGTCCAGGTAGGGGATGGACAGCATGATTTCCAGTTCCACCTCGGGATGGGCCGCGGTGAAGCCGGGCAGGGCGGGGATCAGCACCTGGCGGGCGAAGGTGGGAGTGGAGACGACCCGCAAGGGTTCGAGCTTCGGTTCGCCGCGCTTATGCAGCGACGCGTCCGACAGCAGATCCAGCGCGGTGCGCACCTGGTCCAGGTACTCGCGCCCGGCAGAGCTCAGCGTCGCGCCGCGGCTGCTGCGGATGAAGAGGGTGACGTCCAGCATGGCCTCCAGCGCGGCAATGCGCTTGCCGATGGCGCTGGCGGTGACGAAGAGTTCCTCGCTGGCGCGCTCGAAGGAGCCCAGGCGGGCGGCCGCTTCGAAGGCCTGAATGGCTGCCAGGGGCGGCAGGCGCACATCTTTGGAGGGGGAGGGACCGCGCATGATCGTCTGGCGGGCCGGTGTTGCGCCCGACGAAAGAATGGCAACCGGCAGATTATAAGGACGGCGGCGTCAGTCCTTCGCCGTAGCGCCTGAGCACCTGGGAGATTTCCACCCGGTAGCCGTCGAGCCACCGCGATTGCGCGGCCTTGGCTTGCAGGTGCGCGGGGTGTCGGATCAATTGCTCCAGCGCTTCCAGCGATTCCCAGTAGTAGACGTTGGAGATCAGTCCGCGGGCCGCATCTTCCCAGCTTTCTTCGCCCAGATAGCCCGGAATGGCCCGGGCGGCGGCGGCGATGGCCTGGTCCAGGCGATGGAAATCATCGTCGAATTGCTTCTTGGCGAAGATGAAGGTGGAGCTGTACATGGTGGGACTCCGGGCGTGGCTGGGGTCGCAAGCAAACCGGCCGCCGGGAAGTCCGGGCGGCCGTTCGGGGAAACTGTGGGAGGCGTGGCTTAAACGCCTTCGGAAGTCCTTATACGCCCTTGAGCGCCAGGCTGACCGCCAACGCGGCCATGACCACCGCGATAAGGCCGTCCAGCACGCGCCAGGCCGAGGCGCTGGCGAAGAACGGGGCGAACAGGCGCGAGCCGATGCCGAGCACGGCGAGCCACAGCAGGCTGGCGGTGAAGGCGCCGGCGGCGAAGGCCATGCGCGCATCCTCGAAGCCGTGCGCCAGCGAGCCGACCACCACCATGTCCAGCCAGAAGTGCGGATTCAGCAGCGAAAAGCCCAACGCGCCCAGGATGGCGGCGCGGCGCGACGGCACCACGTCGCGGGCGGCAGCCAGTCCGCCCGTGGCGGTCCAGGCGCGGCGCGCCGACTGCAGCGCGTACCAGGAAAGGAAGGCCACGCCGAACCAGAGCACGGCGGTCGTCAGCCAGGGGAACCAGGAGGTCAGGGCTTGCAGGCCGGAGACGCTGGCGAAGATGAAGATGGCGTCGATCAGCGCGCAGATGGCGACCACGCTCAAGAGGTGCGCGCGCATCAGGCCCTGGCGCAGGATGAATGCGCTTTGCGCGCCCACGACCGCGAACAGGCCCAGCCCGGTGGCCGTGCCGCTGGCCCAGGCAGTGAAGAAGAGGGGGGATGACAACGTGGCGAACATGACCTGCACCTGTGCTGCTACGCCTGTGGCGGCGTTTGGATGACAACGCCGGGCGCTCGCGGCGCTCCGGTAACAAGGCCATTTTCGCTTGCAGTAGATATGAAATAAAGCTAATTTTCCTTCACTATCTTAAGCAAAACTAATCTTATGAAAATCGATCACGGCAACCTGCGCGCCCTGGCAGCGGTAGTGCGGGAAGGCAGCTTCGAGCGGGCGGCGCTGTCGCTGAGCGTCACGCCGTCGGCAGTGTCGCAACGGATCAAGGCGCTGGAGGACCGCATGGGCCGGCTGCTGGTCCAGCGCACTGTGCCGGCGGTGGCCACGGCGGACGGCCAGGTGCTGGTGCGGCTGGCCGAGCAGACGGCGCTGCTGGAGCACGACGCGCTCGACCGCCTGGGCGTGGCGGACGACGATGTGCCCTATGCCAGCATTCCGGTCGCAGTCAATCACGACAGCCTGGAGACCTGGTTCGTCGACGCGGCCGTGCAGTTCGCGGCGCGCACCCGGGCCACGCTGGACATGCAGTCCGAAGACCAGGACCACACCGCAACGCTGCTGCGCAATGGTTCGGTGCTGGGCGCCGTGACCGCCCTGGCCGAGCCGGTCCAGGGTTGCCGCATCCATGCGCTGGGCAGCATGCGCTATGTCGCGACCTGCACGCCCGAATTCCACAAGCGCTACTTCTCGCAGGGCGTCAACGCCCAGACGCTGGCGCAGGCGCCGGTGCTGGTGTTCAACCGCAAGGACGCGCTGCAGGCTCGCTTCGCGCACAAGATCGCGGATCCCGCGCCTTGGCAGCCCCCGGTCTGGTGGGTGCCTTCCACGCGCGCGTTCGTGCAGGCCACGCTGGGCGGCCTGGGCTGGACCATGAATCCGCTGCCGCTGGTGCAGGAACACCTTGATGCAGGTCAGCTGATGCTGCTTCGGGGCCGCGCCTGGGAGGACGTGCCGCTGTATTGGCAGCATTGGCGGGTAAACTCCGAAGCGATGGAAGCCCTGACGGATTCGGTCCTGTCAGCTGCCCGCAGCCTGGTCAGGCGGCGTTAACCCCCTAGGAGAACAACCCATGAACATCCGCAAGTTCGCTGTCATCGCCGCCCTGGGCCTGTGCACGGCCGGCTCGGCTTGGGCTAAGGACTACAAGGTTGGCCAGATCGAGGTCGACGACCTCTGGGTGCGCGCCTCCGCGCCCGGCCAGTCCAATGGCGCGGGGTATATGGACATCGACAACGATGCCAAGGCTGCTGACCGCCTGCTGTCGGTGTCGTCCGACGCGGCGGAGCGCGTCGAGTTGCACACGGTCCAGACCGAGAACGGCGTCTCGAAGATGCGCCAGGTGGAAGGCGGCATCGCGCTGCCGGCCGACACCGAGGTCAAGCTCAGCCCGGGCGGCTACCACGTCATGTTCATCAAGCTGAAGGCCCCGTTCGCCGAAGGCGGCACGGTCCCGGCCACGCTGAAGTTCGAAAAAGCCGGCGAAGTCGCCGTCCAATTCAAGGTCAAGCCGGCCTCGCACAACCCCGGCATGGACCACGGCAGCATGAACCACGGCACGATGAAGCACTAAGCGCCAGGCGCTGCCCGCGCCTGAAAAACTAAGCCGGCCCATGGGCCGGCTCAGGTGGATTCCTGTCAACGAGGCAGGTCCGCCCCGACACAACAGGTCTCCCCCAATCGGGGCCGCGCGGAGCCGGGCTCTGCCGGTCCGCTGCGGCGCCCCCTGGGGGGAAGCGCGCAGCGCTTCGGGGGGGGCTTAATACAGCCCTTGCTGACGCATCGCGTCAGCCACCTTCACGAAGCCGGCAATGTTGGCGCCGTCCAGGTAGTTCACGTACTCGCGCTCGCTGTGGCCGTGGCGTACGCAGTTCTCATGGATGTCGCGCATGATGGCGTGCAGGCGCGCGTCGACTTCCTCGCGGGTCCAGGCCAGGCGGGCCGAGTTCTGGGCCATTTCCAGGCCGGATACGGCCACGCCGCCGGCGTTGCTGGCCTTGCCGGGCGCGTACAGCACGCGGGCGGCGATGAAGGCCTTGGCGGCTTCCAGCGTGGCCGGCATGTTGGCGCCTTCGGCGACGCACAGCACGCCGTTCTTGATCAGCGTTTGCGCATCGGCCAGTTCCAGTTCGTTCTGGGTGGCGCAGGGCAGGGCCACGTCCACCGGCACGTGCCACGGGCGCTTGCCGGCTTCATAGACCAGGCCGAACTGGCGGGCATACGTGTCCAGGCGGCCGCGCAGGTCGTTCTTGATGTGCATCAGCGCCACCAGCTTCTCGTGCGTGAAGCCGGCTTCGTCGACCACCGTGCCGTTAGAATCCGAAATCGTCACGACCTTGGCGCCCAGCGCCATGGCCTTTTCGATCGCGTACTGGGCGACGTTGCCCGAGCCCGATACGGACACGCGCAGGCCGTCGAAGGACTTGCCCACGCGCTTGAGCATTTCTTCAGCGAAGTACACGGTGCCGTAGCCGGTGGCTTCGGGGCGGATCAGGCTGCCGCCGAAGGTCAGGCCCTTGCCGGTGAACACGCTGGCGGTCGAGTTGGACAGCTTTTTCATCATGCCGGCCATGAAGCCGACTTCGCGCGCGCCCACGCCGATGTCGCCAGCCGGCACGTCGGTGTCCGGGCCCAGGTGGCGGTACAGCTCGATCATCAGGGCTTGGCAGAAGCGCATGACTTCAGCGTCGGACTTGCCCTTGGGGTCGAAGTCGGAGCCGCCCTTGCCGCCGCCCATGGGCAGCGTGGTGAGCGAGTTCTTGAGGGTCTGCTCGAAAGCCAGGAACTTCAGGATGGACAGGTTCACCGAGGGGTGGAAACGCATGCCGCCCTTGAAGGGGCCGATGGCCGAGCTGTGTTGAATGCGGAAAGCGCGGTTGACCTGGGCCTGGCCGCGGTCATCGGTCCAGCACACGCGGAACTGAATCACGCGTTCCGGCTCCACCAGGCGCTCGAGCACGGCGTGCTCGGCGTAGTGGGGGTGCTTTTCGATGAAAGGCCACAGGCTCAGCATCACCTCCTGGACGGCTTGCATGAACTCAGGCTGCTGCGGGTCGCGCGCGGCGACGCCACGCAGGAAGTCGTCCAGACTCTGCACTTTCAACATGATCTCCTTGGGGGTGCTTCGAATAGGTGCGGACTGCGCCGGATTGGGGCGCGAAAATTCTTTTTGGTGCATGGACGCACCTGTATGGTGCGGAATTGTAGGGGTAAATTGCTGCCCTGCGCAAAGCCCAAAAATGGTGCCATCACCTTGATATCAAAGCACTTTTTCTTTTAATTTATTGGGGACGTATAAAAGTGGGGAATCAGGGGTGAGTCGCCTTGAATTGCGGATTCTCAACGAAGACTATTGAATTACCTAGGAAATTAAATACGTCCCCATTTGTTTTCATAGAGAGATCATAGGGCCTTCCGAATGGTTGGGAAGGAAAGGCAGACCCGTTCGGGCAGTTTTTGGCTGGCTGGAGGAACGATACCGATTTAATGCGTCCCCATTATTTGTTTGAGCAAAATCACGTCCCCTCTGTGGGATTACAGCTGTACGACGGCCAGCGCCGCGCCCAGCGCCATCAGGACGGCTCCCACCACACGGTCGGCCGCAAGCTGATGATCCAGCAGCATCCGCCGCAGGAAGGGCGAGGACACCGACCACGCCACCGCGCCGAACCAGATCCAGTGCGCCAACGACATGAACAGGCCATAGCCGAACTGCCAGGCCAGCGGCGTGCCGGGCGACACCACCTGGGTATAGGTGCTGACCACGAACAACGTAGTCTTGGGATTCAGCGCATTGGTCAGAAAGCCGCTGTATAACGCTTGCCAGCCCGATATAGGGGGGCGCTCCGAAAGGTCGCGGCTGACCTGGGTGCGGTTGAAGAAGGTCTTCCAGCCCATGTAGACCAGATAGCAGGCGCCCGCCAGTTTGATGCCCTGCAGCACGGGCTGTGCGTAGTGCGCCAGCAGGCTGACCCCGAACATGGTGTAGAACACGTGCACCTGCACGCCCAGCGCGATGCCCAGCGCGCAGATCAGGCCGGTGCGCCGGCCGAACAGATAGCTGTTGCGCGTGACCATGGCGAAGTCCGGCCCGGGGCAGATGACGGCAAGTATGGTGATGAGGGCGACGGCGATCAGTTCGGTCATGGCGGCGGCAGGTTGCTAAACGGAGCCGACATTCTGGGACGCTGGCGCCCGCTGGAAAAACGATTTCTAATGTCGGATATCCGTGAGAAAAAATCACCTTTTGCCATGAAGCTGCCGCCGCTCAATACTTTGCGCGTGTTCGATGCCGCTGCCCGCCACCTGGCGTTTGGCAAGGCGGCCGAAGAGCTGCACGTGACCCATGGCGCCGTCAGCCGGCAGATCCGGCTGCTCGAGGACGCGCTGGGCCTGGCGTTGTTCGAACGCCGCAATCGGGCTGTTTTTCTGACTGATGCGGGCAGGCAGCTATTCGAGGTGACGCGCGCCCTGTTCGAGCAGTTGGCGGCGGGCCTGGCCAAGCTGCGCCAGCCGGCGGCGGATGCGCCGCTGGTGCTGTCCTGCGAGCCCACCATCGCCATGATGTGGCTCATCCCGCGGCTGCCGGACTTCCAGCGCGCCCATCCCGGCGTGCAGGTGCACCTGTATGCGGCAGGCGGTCCCGTGGATTTCGTCACCCAGGGCGTGGACGTGGCGTTGCGCCGCAATGATTTTGATTGGGATGCTGCCCTGCATGCCGAGCGGGTGTGCGAGGAATGGACGGGGCCGTTATGCCGGCCGGGCTTGGTCGGCGCGGATCCGGCTGCGGATGATTGGGGCGGCGCGCCTGCGCTCAGCAGTGCGACCCGTCCGCAAGCCTGGCGGCATTGGGCGCGGGCGGCAGGCATGAAGCCCCCGCGCCGGTCCGGGCCGGCCTACGAGCATTTCTATCTGAGTTTGCAGGCTGCCGCCGCAGGCCTGGGTGTGGCGATAGGTTCCGCCTTGATGGCGTGCGACGCCTTGGGCGATCGCCGGTTGGAGGCGCCTCGCGGTTTTGCCCGCGACGGCTCGGCCTATGTGTTGCTGTCGCCCCGGCCCTGTTCAGAAGATCCGCGGGCGGAAGCCTTTCTGGAATGGTTGCGCCGGGAAGCCGCCGCATCGCTACACGAGGCGGTGGGCGGTCCGGCGGATGCCGCTCAGAGCGCGGCGTCGTAGTCGATCGTCAGGGGGGCGTGGTCCGAGAAGCGCTCGTCCTTGTAGATGGCCACGTTGCGGGCGCGGGCGGCGATGCCCGGCGTGGCGATCTGGTAGTCGATGCGCCACCCCACGTTCTTGGCCCAGGCCTGGCCGCGGTTGCTCCACCAGGTGTACTGGTCCGGGCGGTCGTCGATGGTGCGGAACACGTCGACGAAGCCGCGCTTGTCGAACACGTCGGTCAGCCAGGCGCGCTCTTCGGGCAGGAAGCCCGAATTCTTCAGATTGCCCTTCCAGTTCTTCAGGTCGATTTCCTTGTGCGCGATGTTCCAGTCGCCGCAGATGATGAACTCGCGGCCGGTGGTCTTGTGCTCGTGCATCAGGGCGTCGATCCAGGGGCCGAAGCGGTCCAGGAAGCGGTACTTGGCCTGCTGGCGCTCGTCGCCGCTGGAGCCCGAGGGCAGGTAGGCGCTGATGACCGACAGGTTTTTCCAGTCGGCGCGGATGATGCGGCCTTCGGGGTCGAATTCTTCGCAATCCAGGCCGGTGTTGACGCGTTCGGCCGCGTCGCGCAGATAGATGCCCACGCCGCTATAGCCCTTCTTCACGGCATGGTGGAAGTGGCCGGTATAACCGGGCGGGTGGCGCAGGTCGTCGGTCAGGTCCTCGTGGGATACCTTGATCTCCTGCAGGCAGAGCACGTCGGCTGCATGCTTTTCCATCCAAGGTTGCAGGCCCTTGCGGAAGGCGGACCGGATGCCGTTGAGATTGATCGACGTAATGCGCAGCAAAGCGAAACTCCTGTTGGGCGGCCGCGAGGGCCGGGACAATGCCAGCAATTTAACCGACTCGGCGCGGCTGTCCGGGAATAGCCCCGACAGCGGATAAAATGCCTGCGTTTGCCATCTACCGGACCTTTACGCATGCCCGCCGCCCATTCTTCCGCCACCGCCCTGGATTTCGTCCGCTTCGCCTTGAACGAGGGCGTGCTGCGCTTCGGCAGCTTCAAGGTCAAATCGGGCCGTATCAGTCCCTATTTTTTCAATGCCGGACTGTTCAACAGCGGACGCTCGGTCGGCAAGCTGGCGCAGTTCTACGCCCAGGCGCTGCTGGATTCGGGGGTGGAATTCGACATGCTGTTCGGTCCGGCCTATAAGGGCATCCCGCTGGGCACGGCGACCGCCATTGCGCTGGCGGGCCACCCCGGCATGAAGGGCGGCGACGTGCCGTTCGCGTACAACCGCAAGGAAGCCAAGGACCACGGCGAAGGCGGCACCCTGGTGGGCGCGCCGCTCAAGGGCAAGGTCGTCATCATTGACGACGTGATCACCGCGGGTACCTCGGTGCGCGAATCGGTGGAGATCATCCGCGCCGCCGGCGCCGAGCCGGCCGCCGTGCTCATTGCCATGGATCGCATGGAGCGCGCGGGTCCCGACGACGCCCTGTCGGCGCATTCCGCCGTGCAGGACGTGGCCAAGACTTATGGCATTCCGGTGGTGGCGATTGCTTCGCTGGCGGATATCCTGGCGCTGCTGCAGGACGACGCTTCGTTCGCCGAGCACCGCGAGGCGGTGTTGGCGTATCGGACGAAGTACGGGGTGAAGTAAAGCCTGTCCTCAGCGAGTGCAGGTAGTGGGGCGGCCAGGTGCCGCCCTTTTATCCATAGCTTGCCGCTGGCTCAGCGACCCCATGGGGTTGGCCGAAGACGGCCACGCCGCTCGCTCGGGCGGCATCCGCCAGCTTGCGGTCGAAGGTGGCCAGATAACCGTTGGTTCTTTGGGCCAGTTCGAGATAACTGGCATCGTAGACGGTCAAGCCGTGCGTTCGAGCCAGCAGATAGCTGCGGGCTACGCAGGAAGATGAGGCAGCCGGGTCTGGAAGTATGGGCAGGCGTTCGAGAAGCTGTCTGAACGAGAACAACTGACCCGCCGATGCTCGTTGGCCGCGCTCGGCGCGCAACATGCCGTTCGCGACTTCCGTGTGCCAGATGGGGGGCACCGTGTTTTCAGACTCGTGAGCAGTTTCCAGCAGATGCCGGGCCATCAGTGCTTCGTGGGCGTCCGCGCGGTCGATCAGCCATGCGAGGGCAAGCGAGGCGTCCGGTATCAAGCGGATCGGATTCATTCCCGGCCCTCTTCGATCCAGGAGCGGATGACTTCGTGCGGGACGGCCGGCGCGGGCGTGAAGCATTTCATT
Source organism: Achromobacter sp. D7-1 (assembly GCF_059760445.1). NCBI lineage: Bacteria > Pseudomonadati > Pseudomonadota > Betaproteobacteria > Burkholderiales > Alcaligenaceae > Achromobacter > Achromobacter sp. D7-1. Next base: position 14,710 of record NZ_JCBAMT010000126.1, read on the forward strand.
GCCTCAAGCGCATCATGCGCGTCCAGCGACGTTGTGGGCAGGGCGGGGGTCAGCCTGGCGCACAACACGCCATCCAGTGAAATGATGAAATGCTGTCCCTCTCGGACCGCTTGCAGGTGGTCGGCAAACCGATGCAGCAGGTCGCTGCTGCTGATTTCCAGGTAATTCATGTCCAAGTCTCCGGTCGAAATCGACCAGATCATTCTTGGATAAACGAAGGGCCGCGGCAATACGC
>NZ_JCBAMT010000127.1:0-14641 GCF_059760445.1 Achromobacter sp. D7-1
GTCCCGGACAGTCGCGTCCGGGACCAGGCCGCCAGAAACCTATTCCTTCAGCAAGACCTGCCAGTCGGCGCGCTCGATGACGTCGGCCGGCAAGGCGCTGATGGGCGACAGGTTGAACACCGAGATACCGCGGGCGCGCCAATGCGCGGCGGCAAAGCGGAACGACGGTTCGATCAGATGCGAGAACTTGCGCGCCAGCCTGCTGGCCTGGGGCTTCTGTCCTTCGTCATAGAAGCGCAAGCCATTTTGCAACGTCAGGTCCAGCCCGTGCGCATAGACCTTGCGGGCTCCACTGGATACCAGCACCTGCAAGGCGGCATAGGCCACGGTATCGGCATCGAACACGCCCAACTCCACGTTGAAACTGAATCCCATGCCGCGCTTCGCGTCCAGCAACTGCACGTCGGGCGAGGCCGCCGCCATGCGCTGGAGCACGGCCGGCGCGGAAATACGCTGGTAGGCCCGTTCGGAGATCATTTCGATGACGCAAATGCGGCAGCGAATCGCATCCTGCGGCAGCCCCTGCATGATGTAGCGCAGGACCTCGGGCAAGACGTACAGGGTCAGGTCGCGCGACACGATCTCGCGCACCAGGTCTATACGTTCGCGGACGAAGTTCTGGTCGATGATGCAGTAGTACTTGAACGGCAGGTCGAACTTGCGCGCCAGCACGATGGCGCCGTTCACACCCATCGCCGCCCGGATGTCGAGCCGGTCGTAGGGTATCTGGGTGACCGACGGGCCGCTCAGGATCAGATGCACTTCCTCGTCGGCACGATCGTATCCCTGGGCAAGCGGCGTGACCGGCTGCGACCGGCCAAAGGCGCGAAAGCCGCCGATCGCGCCGGATCTATCCCTCCAGATCCGGACAAAGGGCCACAAATGCTGGTTGTGCCTCTGCGTGCGCGATCGCAGCACGCGGAACAGCTTGCGCACGAAACGGTCGGCCCGTCCGCCGCCCACATGGGCAACGGTGGGGGAAAAGCCAGATTCGTCCATTGACTAGCCTGGAGCCCGGTCGGCAGCCTGTCTCAGCCCGCGACGACCAGCGCGGCAATCGCGCTGCCGACGTCGGCGGTGGAGGCGTTGCCCTTCATGTCACGGGTGCGGGGACCTTCCGCCAGGACGGTTTCGATAGCCTTGACCACTGCCGCCGAAGCGTCTGGATAACCCAGGAAATCCAGCATCAGCGCGCCGCTCCAGATCTGTCCAATCGGATTGGCGATGCCCTTGCCGTAGATGTCCGGCGCCGAACCATGCACCGGCTCGAACAAGGACGGGAACTTGCGTTCCGGGTTCAGGTTGGCCGAAGGCGCGATGCCGATGGTACCCGTGCAGGCCGGGCCCAGGTCGGACAGGATGTCGCCAAACAGGTTGGAAGCCACCACCACGTCGAACCAGTCCGGATGCTGCACGAAATGCGCGCACAGGATGTCGATGTGGTACTTGTCCCAACGCACGTCCGGGTACTTCTCGGCCATCTCCGCCACGCGCTCGTCCCACCAGGGCATCGAAATGGAAATGCCGTTGGACTTGGTTGCCGCAGTGAGATGCTTGCCGCGCTTCTGCGCCAGTTCGAAGGCGAACTTGAGCACGCGGTCGGCGCCGATGCGCGTGAATACGCTTTCCTGGATGACCACTTCGCGCTCGGTGCCCGCGAACAGGCGGCCGCCGCTGTTCGAGTATTCGCCTTCCGTGTTCTCGCGCACGATGAAGAAGTCGATCTCGCCCGGCTGGCGATCCTTCAGCGGCGAAGGCACGCCGGGCATCAGGCGCACGGGACGCAGGTTGATGTATTGGTCGAATTCGCGGCGGAACTTGAACAGCGAACCCCACAGCGCTTCGTGGTCAGGCACCGTGGCGGGCCAGCCGATGGAACCGAAGAAAATCGCTTCGTGCTGGCCGATCTGCGCCTGCCAGTCGTCCGGCATCATCTTGCCGTGCTTGGCGTAGTAGTCGCAGCTCCAGTCGAAATGGTCCCACTGAAAATCGATGCCGAATCGCGTTGCGACCGCGTCCAGCACCTTCAAGCCCTCGGGCACGACTTCCTTGCCGATGCCGTCTCCAGGGATCACCGCAATCTTGTGTTTCTTTGCCACCACGTCTTCCTTTGTTTTCCTTGGATGCTTCGCGCGCGACCATAGGTCTCAAGGGCCACGCGCAGCCTCCTTATCATTACACGAAAATATTACTCGGTACGGCCCTGGATCAGGCACGCGAGCCGTTTCCGGCAAACGCACCGGATCAGGGTATCAACGCCGGCCTTTCGAGCCCAGCAAAGAGCCCAATATGCCGCGGGTCAGCTCGCGCGCAATCGACCGGACCGTGCTCTTGGCCATGGTCTGCACGACGCCATCGCGCTTGCCGCCGCGCGGGCCGGTCGAGCCGAACAGGACGTCGTTCAGGCTGTCCATGAGGCCGCCGCCCGACTCTTCCGCGGCGCCCTTGGCTTCCGGCTGCGCGGAACCGTTCTTCGCCACGCCGGCCTGATCCGCCGGCTTGGCCGCGCGCCCGGCCAGCACTTCATAGGCGGACTCCCGGTCGATGGCCGTTTCATACTTGGATGCCAGCGGACTGCCCTGGCGCAGCGCTTGCCGCTCGGCGTCGGTCGCCGGGCCGATCCGGCTTGCCGGCGGCACGATGTAGGCGCGCTCGGTCGGCATCGGCCGCCCCTTCGGGTCCAGCAGCGACACCAGCGCCTCGCCCACGCCCAACTCGGTGATGGCCGCCTCGATGTCCAACCCCGGATTGGGGCGCATCGTCTGGGCGGCCGTCTTCACGGCTTTCTGGTCGCGCGGCGTGAACGCCCGCAAGGCATGCTGGACACGATTGCCCAATTGCCCCAGCACGGTATCGGGAATGTCCAGCGGATTCTGGGTCACGAAATAGACGCCCACGCCCTTGGAACGGACCAGGCGCACCACCTGTTCGATCTTGTTCAGCAGCGCGCCAGGCGCGTCGTTGAACAGCAGGTGGGCTTCGTCGAAGAAAAACACCAGCTTGGGCTGGTCCATGTCGCCCACTTCAGGCAGCTTCTCGTACAGGTCCGCCAGCAGCCACAGCAGGAAGATGGCATACAGGCGCGGCGCCTGCATCAGCTTGTCGGCGGCCAGCACGTTGACCATGCCGCGGCCTTGCGCGTCCGTGCGCATCAGGTCGGCCACGTCCAGCATGGGCTCGCCGAAGAATTTCTCCGCACCCTGCGATTCCAGGGCCAGCAGCCCGCGCTGGATGGCGCCTATGCTGGCGGAAGACACATTGCCGTATCGCGTTTTCAGTTCCGAGGCGCGATCGGCGACGTTCTGCAGCATGGCGCGCAGGTCCTTCAGGTCCAGCAGCAACTGGCCTTCGTCATCGGCGACCTTGAAGACCAGCGTCAGCACGCCTTCCTGCGTGTCGTTCAATTCCAGGATGCGGGACAGCAGCAGCGGCCCCATGTCCGACACGGTGGCTCGCACCGGCAGCCCCTGCTCGCCAAATACATCCCACAGCGTGACCGGGCTGGCCGCCCAGGCCGGTTCGCTCAGGCCCAGGTTCTTCAGGCGCTCCAGCAGCTTGGGCGTGCCCGCGCCAGCCTGGGAAATACCGGTCAGGTCGCCCTTGACGTCGGCCATGAATACCGGCGTGCCGATACGGGAAAAGGATTCCGCCAGGACCTGCAGGGTGACCGTCTTGCCGGTACCCGTGGCCCCTGTGATGCAACCGTGGCGATTGGCCAGGGCAGGCAGCAGCGCCAATTCGGTCTGGGCATTCTTGGCGATGACGATGGGGTTGGGCATATGCAGCTCTCCGGACCAGGGAATCAGATGGATGCCCAAGTGTAGAGCCTGCCGCGCCGCTTGTGCGCGTGGCAATATGGACACATGCGGTCCGCCCCCGGGCGCGCCGGACGCCGGCACGGTAAAATGCCCTCTTTGCAGACAATTTACCCTGGGAAGCCATGGCCGGACACAGCAAATGGGCCAATATTCAGCACCGCAAAGGGCGCCAAGACGCCAAGCGCGGAAAGCTCTGGACCAAGATCATTCGTGAAATCACCGTGGCGGCGCGTGCCGGCGGCCCGGACCCGGACAGCAACCCGCGCCTGCGCATGGCCTGGGACAAGGCCACCGACGCCAACATGCCCAAGGACAACATCCAGCGCGCCATCCAGCGCGGCGCGGGTGGCGCCGACGGCGAAGCCTACGAGGAAGTCCGTTACGAGGGCTACGGCATCGGCGGCGCGGCCGTGATCGTCGACTGCATGACCGACAACCGCACCCGCACCGTGGCCGAAGTGCGCCACGCCTTCGCCAAGAACGGCGGCAACCTGGGCCAGGAAGGCTCAGTCGCCTTCATGTTCAAGCACTGCGGCCAGTTCGTGTTCGCACCCGGCACCTCGGAAGACAAGGTCATGGAAGCCGCCCTCGAGGCCGGCGCCGAAGACGTGACGACCGACGAAGAAGGCGTGATCGAAGTGGTCTGCGCGCCGGCCGACTACGCCGCCGTGCGCAGCGCTTTCGACGCCGCCGGCCTGAAGGCCGAAGTGGACGGCATCGTCATGAAGGCCCTGAACGAGACCGAACTCGCCGGCGAAGACGCCATCAAGATGCAGAAACTGCTCGACGCCCTGGAAGGCCTGGACGACGTGCAGGAAGTCTATACGAACGTCGTTTTCGACGAAGCGCAGTAATCCCATTACCCCGGCGCCGGGCGGGCCTTGCCTGCCCGGCGCCACGCTGTCACCGGATCCGGGTCCGCCCGGATCCTGGCCTACTCCACGGGCTGGCGCCTTGCGGCGCTCGACTGGCAACCTTAAGAACCACGCAACATGAAACTCCTGGTAATTGGCTCTGGCGGCCGTGAACACGCCCTCGCCTGGCGCTTGGCCCGCTCCCCGCGCGTCCACAAGGTCTACGTCGCCCCGGGCAACGGCGGCACCCAGCGCGCCGAACAGATCGAGAACATTCCGTTCACCAGTGCCGAGGAATTGGCTGATTTCGTGCAGCGCGAAGGCGTCGCCCTGACCGTGGTCGGCCCCGAGGCCCCCCTCGCCGCCGGCGTGGTCGACGTGTTCCGCGCCCGCGGCCTGAAGATCTTCGGCCCGACCAAGGCCGCCGCGCAGCTGGAAAGCTCGAAGGACTACGCCAAGGCCTTCATGGTCCGGCACAACATCCCGACCGCCCGCTACGAAACCTTCACCGATCCGGCCCTAGCTCACGCCTACATCGACCAGGAAGGCGCCCCCATCGTGATCAAGGCCGACGGCCTGGCCGCGGGCAAGGGCGTCGTGGTCGCCGCCACGCTGGAAGAGGCGCATGCCGCCGTGGACGCCATGCTGGGCGACGGCTCCATGGGCGCCGCCGGCGCGCGCGTCGTCATCGAGGAATGCCTGGTGGGCGAGGAAGCCAGCTTCATCGTCATGTGCGACGGCCGCAACGTGCTGGCCCTGGCCACCAGCCAGGACCACAAGCGCCTGCAGGACGGCGACCAGGGCCCCAACACCGGCGGCATGGGCGCGTATTCGCCCGCGCCCATCGTCACCCCGGAACTGCATCACCGCATCATGCGCGAAATCATCCTGCCGACCGTGCAGGGCATGACGCGCGACGGCATCCCGTACACGGGCTTCCTCTACGCCGGCCTGATGATCGCCCCGGGCGACGATCCCGACCGCGAGATCAAGACCCTGGAATTCAATTGCCGCATGGGCGATCCGGAAACCCAGCCCATCATGATGCGCGTCAAGAGCGACCTGCTGGACGCCCTGGAGCACGCCGTCGACGGCACGCTCAACCAGGCCGACATCGTCTGGGACCGCCGCACCGCGCTGGGCGCCGTGCTGGCCGCGCATAACTACCCCAACACGCCGCGCACCGGCGACGTCATCCGCGGCCTGCCCGCCGACGCCGAGGACTGCATGGTGTTCCACGCCGCCACCCAGCTCGATGGTGACGAAGTGAAGACCACTGGCGGCCGCGTGTTGTGCGTCACGGCGCTGGGCGATTCCGTCAAGATGGCCCGCGACCGCGTCTACGAAGCGATCGACGGCATCCACTTCGACGGCCGCCAGTACCGCAGCGACATCGGCTGGCGCGCGCTCAAGCCCTCGCAACAGAAGTCCAAGCCCAACGCCTAGCCGGAATCTCAATGAACGCCTTGCCCGTCTCCTCCGTCCGGGACTACCTCACCGGCTTGCAGGCCCGCATCGTCGGCGCCCTGGAAGCCGCTGAAGGCACGGCCTTCCGCAGCGACGAATGGGTGCGGCCCGAAGGCGGCGGCGGGCTGTCGCGCCTGCTGGAAGGCGGCTCGCTGTTCGAGCGCGCCGGCGTGCTATTCAGCCACGTCCAGGGCACCAAGCTGCCGCCGTCGGCCAGCGCGCACCGCCCCGAACTGGCCGGCCGTTCATGGGAAGCCATGGGCGTGTCCATGGTGCTGCACCCGCGCAATCCCCACGTGCCCACCACGCACATGAACGTGCGCATGTTTCTGGCGGCCGCCCGGCCTGGCCACGACGAGGCCGACGTCTTCTGGTTCGGCGGCGGCATCGACCTGACGCCCTACTATCCGTACGAGGAAGACGCCCGCCATTTCCACGCCACCTGCCGCGATGCGCTGGCCGGCCATGGCGCCGACTACTACCCGCGCTATAAGCGCTGGTGCGACGAGTATTTCTTCCTCAAGCATCGCAATGAAACACGCGGCATCGGCGGCATCTTCTACGACGACCTGAATGCACCCGGCTTTGACGCCTCGTTCGCCCTGACCCGTTCCGTGGGCGACGCCTTCCTGCCGGCCTACATGCCCATCGTGGAGCGCCGCCGCGGCCAGGCCTACGGCGAACGCGAACGCGATTTCCAGGCCTACCGTCGCGGCCGCTACGTCGAATTCAACCTGGTCTTCGACCGCGGCACGCTGTTCGGCCTGCAGTCCGGCGGACGCACGGAATCGATCCTCCTGTCCATGCCGCCGCTGGCGCAGTGGCGCTACGACTGGCAGCCCGAAGCCGGCACACCCGAGGCCGAATTGGCGGCCTACCTGAAGCCGCGGGACTGGGCTTGAAGCGCATCGGTCTCCTGGGCGGCAGTTTCGACCCCGTCCACGTCGCGCATATCGCCTTGGCGCAAAATGCCTTGCAGACGCTAGGCCTGGCCGAGGTGCAGCTCATCCCCGCCGCCAATCCCTGGCAGCGTGCCGCACTGCACGCCACGGCCGACCAGCGCCGCGACATGCTGCAGCTGGCTATTGCCGGCCACGCGGGCCTGGTCGTCAATCCCATCGAAATCGAACGCGGCGGCCCAACCTACACCATGGACACGCTGCGCGCCCTGCCCCAGGACGCGCGCTATGTCTGGCTGCTGGGCGCCGACCAACTGGCCAATTTCTGCACCTGGCGCGAATGGCAGGACATCGCCAGCCTGGTGGACCTGGCCGTCGCCACCCGCCCGGGCACCGCGCTAAGCGCGCCGCCGGCGCTGGCCGAACACCTGCGCGGCCAGGGACGCGAACTGCAGGAATTGCCTTTCGCTCCCATGGCGGTTTCGGCCTCGCAGATCCGCCAGCGCCTGGCGCAGGGCGAATCCACCGAAGGCCTGCTTGCGGCGCCGGTCGCCGCCTATATTGCGACGCACCATCTTTACCGATAAACCCTCACCCGCCAGGCGCTGAAAGCGCCACGGGGCCAGCATCCGCTGTCCACGCGCGGGTTATATTTGCAGCTATGGATATACAAAAACTCCAACGCGCCGTCATCGACGCCCTCGAAGACGTCAAGGCGCAAGACATCAAGGTCTACAACACCACGCATCTGACCAGCCTGTTCGATCGCGTCGTGATTGCAAGCGCCACCTCCAACCGCCAGACCCGCGCCCTCGCTTCCAGCGTGGCGGACCGCGGCCGTGCGCTCGATCTCTCCGGCATCACCATCGAAGGCGAGGACACCGGCGAATGGGTCGTGGTCGACCTGGGCGACGTGGTCGTGCACATCATGCAACCCGCCATCCGCCAGTACTACAACCTGGAAGAGATCTGGGGCGGCAAGCCGGTGCGCGTGAAGCTCCTGCCCGAGTCCACCCGCCCCGCGCCGGTCGCCAACGACGGCGTGCACGACGCCGAGTACTGAGCGCGCCGTGAAGCTGATCGTCGCGGCCGTCGGCACGCGGATGCCGGACTGGGTGCAAACCGCCTGGGACGACTACGCCAAGCGCCTGCCGGCCGACTGCGCACTGGAACTGCGCGAAATCAAGCCAGAGCCCCGCACCACCGGCAAGACGCCCGCCCAGATGATGGCCGCGGAAGCCAAGCGGATCGAAGCCGCCCTGCCCGCCAGCGCCCTGCGCCTGGCGCTGGACGAGCGCGGACGCGACCTCACCACCATGGCTTTGTCGCAAAAGCTGGAGCAATGGCGAGCCGGCGGCCAGGATGTCGCCTTTCTGGTCGGCGGCCCAGACGGGCTGGATGCCGGCCTGAAGGCTTCCTGCGCCGGGCAGTTGCGCCTGTCCTCGCTGACGCTGCCGCACCCCATGGTGCGCGTGGTGCTGGCCGAACAGCTCTACCGCGCCTGGGCCATCATGACCAATCATCCCTACCACCGCGCGTGACCGCTGGGCCGGCGCGCATATTTTTCACTCACGCATGACCGACACCGCAACGCCCGCGCGCCTCTACCTTGCCTCCGCCAGTCCCCGGCGGCGCGAGCTGCTGGCCCAGATCGGCCTGGCGCACGAAGTCCTGCTCGTGCCCGCCCCGCCCGGCGAGGACGAACCCCAGCATCCCGGCGAAAGCGCCGCCGACTACGTCCAGCGCACCGCGCGGGACAAGGCCTTGCGCGGCCGCGACTGGATGCGCGACCAGAGCCTGCGGCAACTGCCCTTGCTGGCTGCCGACACCACGGTCATCCTGGCGGGCACGGTCCTGGGCAAGCCGGCCGACCGCGACGACGCCATGCGGATCCTGCGCGCCCTGTCGGGCTCCGCGCATGAAGTGCACACCGCCGTCGCCGTCTGGACCGGAGACCAGTTGCTGGAAGCGGTATCCATCACCGAGGTCCGCATGCGCGACCTGACGGACGAGGAAATCGGCCGCTACTGCGACAGCGGCGAACCCTACGGCAAGGCCGGCGCCTATGGCATCCAGGGCTTGGCTGGCACGTTCATTTCGCACATCGCCGGCAGCTACACCGGCGTGATGGGCCTGCCCTTGTTCGAAACCGCGAACCTGCTGCGCGCGGCGGGTATTCAGGTGCCCTGAAAACCGCGCTCTCCGGCTGAAAAAAATCCCCCGGGAACCTCGCGGTCCGGGGGATTTCTTCATCGCCGGGCGCCCCCTCTCTTCGGGGCTGCTGCCCGCATCGGCAGACGCAGCAGCGTGCGCGGGCAACGTCGGTTTTTCGCCGATTCAGCCCTGCTGCATTTGCTGGCCCATGGGCAGGGCGCCAGCTCTGCCCGGCGCCTCGTGGGCCGGAACCGAGGCTGGAACAGGCGCAGGCTGGAGCTCACCCTCAAGCGCGGCATGCAGTTGCTCCTGATCCAGTTCCCCTTCCCAACGCGCCACGACCACGGTGGCGGTCGCGTTGCCGACCAGGTTGGTCAGCGCGCGGCACTCCGACATGAAGCGGTCCACGCCCAGGATCAGCGCCATGCCGGCCACCGGCACGGAAGGCACCACCGACAGCGTCGCAGCCAGGGTGATGAAGCCTGCCCCCGTCACGCCCGCCGCGCCCTTGGAACTCAGCATCGCGACCAGCAGCAGCAGGATCTGGTCGCCCAGCGACAGCGGAATGTCGCAAGCCTGCGCAATGAACAAGGCCGCCATCGTCATATAGATATTGGTGCCGTCCAGATTGAACGAGTAGCCGGTAGGCACGACCAGCCCAACCACCGACTTCGAACACCCGGCCCGCTCCATCTTCTGCATCAGCGTGGGCAGCGCCGCCTCGGACGAGCTGGTGCCCAGCACCAGCAGCAGCTCTTCGCGGATATAGCGCACCAGCTTCAGGATCGAGAACCCGTTGTAGCGCGCGACCAGGCCCAGCACCACGACCACGAACAGCACCGAGGTCGCGTAAAAGGTGCCCACCAGCATCGCCAGATTGATGACGGACTTGATGCCGTACTTGCCGATGGTAAAGGCCATCGCGCCGAAGGCGCCGACCGGAGCGGCCTTCATCAGGATCGCGACCAGCTTGAAAACCGGCTGGGCCAACGCAGTCATGAAGTTCAATATCGGCTGGCCGCGTTCGCCCACCATGGCCAGCGCGATGCCGAACAATACCGCCACAAACAGCACCTGGAGGATGTCGCCGCCGACGAACGGACTGAAGATCGTGGTCGGGATCACGTTCATCAGAAAGCCCGTGATGGTCGAGTCATGCGCCTTGGCCACGTAGCCCGACACCGCCTTCTCGTCCAGGGTCCTGGGGTCGATGTGCATGCCGGCGCCCGGCTGCACGATATGGCTGACGATCATGCCCACGATCAGCGCAAGCGTGGAGAACACCAGGAAGTACAGCATGGCCTTGCCCGCCACGCGGCCGACCTTCTTCAGGTCGCTCATCGCAGCGATGCCGGTGGCCACGGTCAGGAAGATGACCGGCGCGATGATCATCTTGACCAACTTGATGAAAGCGTCGCCCAGCGGCTGCATCTGCTGGCCGAGTTCGGGCTTGAACGCGCCCAGCAGCACGCCCACCACGATGGCGAAAATCACCTGCACATAGAGAATTTGATAGAACTTGAGCTTGCGCGCGGGCGCGACTTGATCCACGTCGATCATTGGGATTTGTCCCCACCAAGGCCCCTTGCTCCGGGCGGTTCAGCGCGGGCGGCGGGGCGTTATCTATTTTCTGGCTTGCGCGTGTCATCGCGGGCCGATTTCACCCCGCTCTGGAGGCCGCGGGGCTTGGACATACCTATGCAAGACCCGTGCCAGCAGTGTTTGCTTCGCCCCGAGCTTCCAAGCCATTGATTGGAAATGATTTTTTCCCCTGAAGAGGAACTTCCTCAGGATGGCGTGGCGGAATTTCACACAGAAGCGATATAAAATGTGCGAAAAACCGCACATGCCATGTCAGCCCGATCCTCCTCCCGCAGCACTGGTTCCGCTCCGGACCAGGCCAAGCGCCCCGCCCGCTTTCCGCCAGCGCGCGCCTGGTCCTGGCCCTGGCGCGCGGCTGCCATCCTGCTGGGCATCGCCATCGTCTTCGGCGTACTGCATGCCGCCACGCTCTGGGCGCGCGAAGGCGCCCTCAAAAACGCGGCCGCTCAGGCGCGCGGCACGGCGCAGATCAACGCCGCTCTGTTGCGCAACAATCTGGACAAATTCCGCGCGCTGCCCTTCGTCCTGACACGTGACGTCGACGTGCGCGCCGCCTTGCTGGAAGGCTCGCGCGGGCAGATCGAATCCCTGGACGAAAAACTCGACACGCTCAGCCGCGGCGTGGGCGCGTCCGCGATCTATGTACTGGACAAGAAAGGCCTGGCGATCGCAGCCAGCAATTGGCGCGAACCCGCCACCTTCGTCGGGGTGGATTACCAGTTCCGGCCTTACTTCCAGGGCGCCATCGCGCGTGGCTCGGCAGAGCATTTCGCCCTGGGCACGATCAGCCACGAGGCCGGGCTATACCTGTCGCGGCGCGTGGACGACGCCAACGGTGCCATGCTGGGGGTGGTGGTTTTGAAAGTGGACTTCCGCGATCTGGAGGCCGACTGGCGTCAGTCCAATGCGCCCATTTTCGTCACCGACGAGCACGGCGTGGTGTTGCTGGGCAGCATCTCCGACTGGCGCTTCGACGTGTTGGCGCCGCTCTCGCCCACCCTGGCCCGGACGTTGCGCACCAGCCTGCAGTTCGGCGACGCCCTGTTCCAGCCGCTGCCGCTCAAGCCGCCGCTGCAGGCCGTCAGCAGTGGCCAACTGGTGCGCGCGGACGCAACCCTGCCGCAGATTCCCGCCGGCGCGCCGCTGTTGCACACCACCCTGCCCATCGTCGAATCGCCCGGCTGGACCCTGCACCTGCTGTCGCCGGTACAAGCGGCCATCAACCAGGCCACCGCCAACGCGCAACTGGGCGCATTGCTGGCGCAGAGCGCGCTCGCCGCCATTGCCGGCCTCGTGCTCTTTCGCCGTCATCGCAATCGCGAACGCGCCGAGCAGCAGGCCGCCATCCATGAACAGCTGGCCTCGCTGGTGGACGAACGCACGTCTCAGTTGTTGAGGGTGAACGAACAACTGGTCGATCAAATGGACGAGCGCCAGCGCACGGCCGCCCGTCTGCACACCATGCAGGAAGAACTGGTACAGGCCAGCAAGCTGGCCCTGCTGGGCCAGGTCGCCGCCGGCGTCGCCCACGAGATCAATCAGCCCGTGGCCGCGATACGCGCCTATGCCGACAATGCGGCCGAGTTTCTGCGCCGCCAGGATAATGGCTCCGCTCAGGAGAACCTGGGCACCATCGCCGCCTTGACTGACAGGATCGGCCACATCACCGGGGAGTTGCGCGCCTTTTCTCGCAAGGCCGGCGCCTCGGTAGGACCGACCAGCCTGAAAGATTGCCTGGAAGGCGCGCTGCTGCTGGTCGCACCGCGCGCCCGACGCCAGGGCATCGTGCTGCAACGGCCGCCCGAGGACCTGAACTACCAGGTGCTGGCCAATCGCGTGCGGCTGGAACAAGTGTTGGTGAATCTGCTGCAGAACGCCATGGACGCCTTGGAAGGTCTGCCGGATGGCCGCATCGTCGTCGCGCTGCAAGACTTGGGGGCCACGGTGCAGATCTACGTCAGCGACAACGGCCCTGGGCTGTCTCCCGCAGCCCGTGCCCACCTGTTCACCCCATTCCATACGACCAAGCCGGAAGGCTTGGGATTGGGCTTGGTCATCTGCCGCGACATCGTCGTCGAATTCGGCGGCGACTTGATCGCAGCCGGCCTCTCGGATCCCGCCTTTCCCGCCCCGCATGCCCCGGGCAGCGGCGCGATGTTCATCCTGACATTGCGCAAGGCGCGCGACCAGAACAACCCTACGAGCCTCCATCATGCCCCGCGCACCTGATCCAAGCAACGCGACAAACTCCATCGACGACAGCTTGCGTCGGCCCTTTGCGCCACGCGCCGTGTTCATCGACGACGACGAGGAGCTGCTCCGCGCCAATGCCCAGACGCTCAAGCTCCATGGCATTGCCGTGGATGCCCATGCCAGCGCGCGCGCGGCGTTGCCGGCCTTGAACCGCGACTTCGACGGCGTGGTGGTAAGCGATATCCGCATGCCCGACATGGACGGCCTGCAGTTATTCCAGCGCCTGCGCGACATCGATCCCGACATCCCCGTGATCCTCATCACCGGGCATGGCGATATCGCGACCGCCGTGCAATGCATGCGTGATGGCGCCTATGATTTCCTCACCAAACCCTATGCCGCCGACAGGCTGATCACCGCCATCGTGCATGCTGCGGAAAAGCGCCACCTGGTGCTCGAAAATCGCCGCCTGCGCGAAGCGGCCTTCGCCGTCGAAGCCGACGAGGTCCCCTTCATCGGCACCACTCCCGCCATGCAGAGGATCAAGCAAACGCTGCGCCATATCGCGGACGCGGATGTGGATGTCCTGGTCGAAGGGGAAACCGGCACCGGCAAGGAAGTCGTGGCCACCGCGCTGCACCGTCTAAGCCGCCGCAGGCACCGCGCGTTGGTGGCGATCAACTGCGGCGCCTTGCCCGAAAGCGTGATCGAAAGCGAACTCTTCGGCCATGAGCCTGGCGCATTCACCGGCGCCCAGAAGAAACGCATCGGCCGAATCGAGCATGCCAGCGGCGGCACCCTGTTCCTGGATGAAATCGAAAGCATGCCGCTGGCCGTCCAGGTCAAGCTCCTGCGCGTGCTCGAGTCACGCCAGATCACTCCTCTGGGCAGCAACGAAGTCCGCAACCTGGACCTGCGGGTGGTCGCTGCCACCAAAGAAGACCTCGGCAGCCCAGCCATACGGACCAAATTCCGCGAAGACCTATTCTACCGGCTCAATGTCGTCACAATCCGGATTCCGCCCTTGCGCGAACGCCGCGAGGACATCCCTCTGCTGTTCGCCCATTACCTTGGCCATGCCTCGCGCCGCTTCCAACGCGACATTCCCGAAATGCCGGCATCCATCCGGCGGCATGTCCTGACACACGACTGGCCCGGCAACGTGCGTGAACTCGCGCATTTCGCCGAACGCGTCGTGCTGGGCGTGCTGAATACGCCCGCAACTCCAATCGCAGCAGAGGGCGCCGCCGAAAGCCTGCCGGAACGGATGGAACGCTTAGAAGCCCAACTGATCCGCGAAGCGCTCCAGACCCATCAGGGCGATATCAAGGCCACCCTGGAATCCTTGGGCATTCCGCGCAAGACCTTCTACGACAAACTGCAGCGCCATGGCATCGACCGCCAGCAATATACGCAACCCTAGGCGGCGAACGCGTCACGGCTTGCAGGCATGAAAAACAAAACCCCTCGCAGGAGCATCCTGCGAGGGGTTTTTCATTGGGGTTTGCGGAACCTGCGAAGCGCATCCTCAGCGCGGCGCCACAAAGACAAAACCCCACAGGGGTTACCTGTGGGGTTCTGCGGAATAAAAGCTTGACGATGACCTACTTTCACAGACGTCCGTCCACTATCATCGGCGCAAAGTCGTTTCACT
>NZ_JCBAMT010000128.1:0-14226 GCF_059760445.1 Achromobacter sp. D7-1
CCTTCAGGCGGGTCGCTTCCTCGACGGCAATCTCGTCAAAGGGGTTCATGGACATCTTCACATTGGCGATATCCACGCCGGTTTGATCAGACTTGACGCGCACCTTGACGTTGTAGTCAACGACGCGCTTGACAGGTACCAGTATTTTCATCGGGCAATCTCCCATGGCTTGAATCCTTCATCTCGATGCAGGCGCATCAACGAACCGCCTGCGCCGCGCGCAACCGCGCCACGGCGTCCTCGTCGTAGCCGGCTGCCTGCAGGATTTCGTCCGTATGCTCGCCCAGCAGCGGCGCGCGGCGGCGCACCGCGCCCGGCGACTCGCTCAGCTTGACCGGAACCCCTACGATGCTTACCGGGCGGCAGGCGCCAGGCTGCTCCACCTCCACCAGCATCTCCCGACGCGCATAGTGCTCATCCTGGAATATCTCCGCAGCGGTGTAGACCGGCCCGAATGGCACTTTCCCGCCCAGCGCCGCGCCGATCTCGTCCTTGGTGCGCACGGCGGTGTATGCCTCCACCGCATCGATGACCTGCTGCTGATTCCGCACGCGCGCCGCGTTGGTGGCGAACGCCGGATCCTTGGCCATGTCCGGGCGGCCGATGAGGCCGGCCAGCGTCTCCCAGAACGCATCCGTCGCGCAGGCAATCGACACATGGCCGTCCAACGACCGGAACAAGCCGAACGGACACAGCAAGGGATGCCGGTTCCCCTCCGCCTTGGGCGCCTGGCCGGTATAGGAGTATTGATAGACGATGCGTTCGCACATGGCCAGCACGGCGTCGGTCATGGCCACATCGACGAACTGCCCCCGGCCAGTCCGTTGCACATGGCGGACCGCCGCCAGCACGCCCACGCACAGCATCAGCGCCGGCACCGTGTCGCCCACGCCTGGCCCTACTTTTGTCGGCGTTTCGGCATTCGGCCCGGTGATGCCCATCATTCCGCCCATCGCTTGCGAAACCACGTCATAGGCCGGCCAATGCG
The DNA here is from genome assembly GCF_059760445.1 of Achromobacter sp. D7-1. Lineage (NCBI taxonomy): Bacteria > Pseudomonadati > Pseudomonadota > Betaproteobacteria > Burkholderiales > Alcaligenaceae > Achromobacter > Achromobacter sp. D7-1. The sequence goes on from NZ_JCBAMT010000128.1 coordinate 989, forward strand.
CATAGGGACTCGCTCCGCTGCGCGGATCGCCAAAGCCGCGCACCGTGCCGTATATCAGTCGGGGATTGGTCTGCCGCAGCGTTTCATACGCGAGCCCCAGCCGCTCCATCACACCCGCGCGGAAGTTCTCGATGACGATGTCCGCGCCATCGATCAGCTGGCGCAGGATATCCCTGCCGGCTTCGCTCTTCAGATCGATGGCAATGGAACGCTTGTTGCGGTTGATGCTCTGAAAGTACCCGCCGTAGTCCCGGGTCGCATCCTCGGCCAGGAACGGTCCGGTCACCCGGGTTCCGTCGCCGCCCATGCCTTCCACCTTGATGACGTCGGCGCCATGGTCGGCCAATATCTGTGTGCAGAAAGGTCCTGCCAGCATCTGTGTGAGATCGATCACCCGCAATCCGGCGAGCGCGCCCGCCGCTCCCGTGGAGTCCTGGGGGAACGTCCGGCTCATGCCTGCACCTTGCCTAGCAGCGCATCGGAGATGATGCGCATCTGGATTTCAGAAGTGCCCTCGAAGATCTTTGTCAGGCGCGCATCGCGCCAATAGCGCTCCGCGGCGCAATGCGTGGTGTAGCCGGCGCCGCCGTGGACCTGCAGGCCTTCGCTGGTCACCCGTTCGCTCATTTCGCTGGCCAGCAGTTTGACCATGGACGCCTCGGTGTCCGTGCGCACGCCGCGATCGATCTTCTCGCACACGGCGTAGAGCAAGGCGCGGGAGGCCTCGATCTGCGTCGCCATATCGGCGATCTTGAAGCGGATGGCCTGGAAGTCCGCTATCGGCCTGCCGAACTGCGCCCGCTGCTTGGCGTACTCGATCGAGTCTTCCAAGCTGCCCTGCGCCAGGCCGATGGAACGCGCCGCGGTGTGCGCACGCGCGGTTTCCAGGCCGGCGCAGGCCAGATAGAACGCCTTGCCCTCGTCGCCCACCATCGCCGAATGCGGCACGCGGCAGTTGTCGAATGCGAGCTCCCACGTCGTCCAGCCGTGATATCCGATCTTGGGGATGACGCTGCCCTGCACGCCCTCCGGCAGTTCGCCGCGCGGCTTTTCGATCATGAACGCGGACAGCCCTTTGTGGCGCGCCTGCGGATCGACCACGGGGTCGCTGCGGCAGATCACCAGAATGAAGTCCGCATCGTCGGCGAACGTGCACCAGTATTTGCTGCCCGTGATCAGCCAGTCGTCGCCGTCGCGCACCGCGCGGCAGGAGATGTTGGCCACATCCGAACCGGCGTTGGGCTCGGACAGGGAAAAAGCGCCCAGGAATTCGCCGCGCGCCATGCGTGGCAGGTACTCCGCCTTCTTCTGTGGCGTCAGGCCCTTGAGCGCGCCGATCAGCCCGTTGCCGCGCGCGATCAGGCTGCCCACGCTCATCCATCCGCGCGACAGTTGCTCCGCCACCAGACAGTACTCGTAGGCGCCCAACCCCAACCCGCCGTACTCCTCGGGAATCAGGATGCCGAAAAAGCCTAGCTCGGCCATTTCATCGATCAGTTCGCGAGGGATCTTCCCTTTCTCCGGGTCCAGTCGATTGGCCACGGGAAGCACGCGTTCCATCGTGAATTGGCGCGCGGCCTCCTGGATCATGCGCCGCTCTTCGCTTTGTGCCTGCATTCTCGTCCTCGCCCAAAAATTGACACTCGTAATGTACGTACATATTATTTGCGGGAAAGCTGCTGTGCAACCCTTTTTGAAAAATAAAATTCGCCTTATAGGCTTGTTCTTCTTGATTTCCAGGATTTGACATGGAGGTTTTTGATATGCAATATGTACGAACATTAACCAGCAACGCGGCCAGACTGGCGCCGCGCACCCCGGACGGGAGAATGGGCAGATGGGACTGAGCAATGACCGCAGGGGCAATTTCTTCGAGGACTTCCGGCTGGGCATGAAGATCCGCCACGCCACGCCGCGCACCCTCACCGACGGCGACCGCAGCCTCTATATCGGACTCACCGGCAGCCGCAGCGCGCTGCACACCGCCCACAGCAATGCCGAGCTGCTGGGTTGCGGCAACTGGCCTCTCGAGGATCTGCTGGTGTTCAACACCGCCTTCGGCAAGACCGTGCCGGACATTTCATTGAACGCGGCGGCAAACCTGGGCTACGCGGAAGTGCAGTTCATCGCGCCCATGTACCCGGGCGATACCCTCGCCGTCGAGTCCGAGATCATCGGCTTGAAGGAAAACTCCAGCCGCAAGACAGGCGTCGTCTATGTGCGTTCAACCGCAAGCAACCAGCGCCACCAGCAGATCCTGCAATGGGTGCGCTGGGTCATGGTGCACAAGAGGGACCCGCAGGCCGCATGCCCCGAACCCCTGGTGCCCTCAATGCAGGCGGCCATCGGCGCCGCGCAGCTGAGGCAGCACGGATACACGCCGCAAGCCCTGCGCATTACCGAAGTGACGGCCGCCGAGGAACTCTGGGAAGACTACGACGAGGGCCAACGCATCGACCACCCTGGCGCAATGACCATCAATGACAGCGATCACAGCATCGCCACGCGCCTCTACCAGAACACCGCTCGGGCACACTTCGACGGCTACGCGATGAGCGCGCAAGGCGGCCAACGGCTGGTCTATGGCGGGCATGTCATGTCGCTATGCCGCGCCCTGTCCTACGACGGACTGGAAAACGGCCTTTCCATCCTGGCCATCAATGGCGGCAGCCACGTGAACCCCACCTACGCGGGCGACACCATCGCCTGCGCCACCACAGTGTTGCAGCGCATCGACCTGGGACAGGCCCACATGGGCGCCCTGCGCCTGCGCACCATCGGCATCAAGAACGCCGGCGCCGCATCCATCGCCTTTCCCGATCCCGGCGTCGGCCGGCCCAGCCATCCGGCCCAAGTCGTGCTGGACATCGACTACACCATCGCCATGCCCAGGCGCCGAGTCTGACCGGCCCGGGCGAACCCGCCTTCAACCACATCCCTTGCGAGCACCGACATGACTACTGCCATCCATCCCCGCGATGCGCTCTTCGCCGGCGAAAGCCCCTTCCCTGTGCTGCCTGTCTGCGAACATTTCGCCGGCAGCGAAAAGCTGATCGGCAAGGCCATGGACCTGCAGGCCGAGTATGGCCCGGTCTTCGACATCACCTGCGATTGCGAGGACGGCGCCGCGGCCGGCCAGGAACGCGTTCATGCCGAGATGGTGGCAGGCATGATCAACTCGGCGCGCAACAAGTTTGACCGGGCCGGCGCGCGCATCCATGATCCGTCCCATCCCGCCTGGCGCCAGGACGTGGACATCATCGTGAACCAGGCAGGCGGACGCGTCGCCTACATCACCATCCCCAAGGCCACCAGCTGGCAGCAGGCGGCCGAGGTCATCGGCTATATCGGCGAGACCGCGCGCAAGGCCGGCCTGGAAAGACAGATCCCCGCCCACGTCCTGGTGGAGACCCACGGCGCCCTGCGCGATGCCTTCCCGATCGCCGCCCTGCCTACCGTCGAGGTGCTGGATTTCGGCCTGATGGATTTCGTCAGCGGCCACCATGGCGCCATCGCGGCCAGCGCCATGCGCAGCCCGGGTCAGTTCGAACACGCGCTGCTGGTGCGCGCCAAGGCCGAGGTGGTGGCCGCGGCGCTGGCCCATGGCGTCGTCCCAGCCCACAACGTATGCCTGAATCTCAAGGATCCCGGCATCATCGCCGACGACGCCGGGCGCGCTCGCCGGCAGTTCGGCTTCCTGCGCATGTGGAGCATCTATCCCGCGCAGATCCAACCCATTGTGCAGGCGATGCAGCCCGAATTCTCGGAAGTCGAGGATGCCGCCAATATTCTGCTGGCCGCCCAGGACAACGATTGGGGCCCGATCCAGTACGAAGGCGAACTCCACGACCGCGCCACTTACCGCTACTTCTGGGAAGTCCTGCGCAAGGCCAGGATTACCGGCATGACGCTGCCGCCCGAGGCGCAACGCCGCTTCTTCGCCGATTGATCCGCGGGCGGTCCGAAGTCCGCAGGAAGGCGGGGCCTTACAATGCTCCCGAAGCCCACGCTCCCCCCTTCCAGGCACCTCATGACCGCCACCCGAAAGAACACCCCGACCGCATCCGCTGGCGGCCAGCCTCGTTATGTGGAACTGGCCAATACGCTGTTGCGCGACATCCAGGAAGGCCGGCACGTGGTCGGCAGTCTGCTGCCCACGGAACACGAGCTGGCGGACCAGTATGGCGTCAGCCGGCATACGGTGCGCGCATCGCTGAAGAAGCTGGAAGACCTGGGCTATATCTCGCGCAAGAAGGCAGTGGGTACCCTGGTCGAAAGCGCGAACCCGGACACGGCCTTCGTACAATCGTTCGGCACGCCCGAAGACCTGATACGCGTCGCGGCCACGGAAGTGCGTGCCATCGAAGACGTGCGCCACGTCACCCTGGACCGCAACAAGGCGCGGCGCTTGGAGGCGCCCGTGGGCAGTTCCTGGGTCCTGCTCAGCGGAACGCGCGAAGACGTGCGCCGGGCCGGCGCGCCGGTAGCGCAGGCGGACATCTATATCGACGCCACGCTGGCCGGCCTGGTCGACACGATCCGGCTCCAGCCCCAGACCCTGGTCAGTTCGCTGATCGAGCGCGAGTACGCGGTCGTCATCGACGAGATCCGGCAGATGGTCACCGCCACCCTGATCGAAGCCCCGCTGGCTGAGCGCCTGCGGGTCCAGGCCGGCAGCGCCGGCCTGCGTCTCATCCGGCACTACAAGGACGCGACCGGAAGAATCCTCGAAATCACCGACACCACCTACCCGGCCGACCGGGTAACCGTGGCGTTCCAGCTCAAGCGCAGCCTCAAGCCCAGCCTCAATCCGTAGGCTGCGGCCGCTCAAGCCGCGCGCCAGCCGGACCTCGAACCAAGCAGAAACAGCGCCATCAGCGGCAGGACGGCCAGCGCCCCATATGCCACGCCCAGGCTGGAGCGCTCCGCCATGAAGCCGAACGCCGGCGGACCTATCACGACACCGATGTACGTGAAGAACATCGTCCCGCCGGTCACCGACGCCACCTTGCCGGCCGGAGCGAGACGCGCCAGTTCGCCAAGGAATACGCCATTCCAACCGATCGCCGTCGCGCCCAGCATCGCTGCCAGCAGACACAGCACGAGCAGGCTGGATTGCACAGGCGTGAACGCCAGCCCCAGGGCGCAGCCCGCCATCAGCACTGCGATCAGCATCAGCACGCCACGCGGTGAACGCGTCCGATCGGCGATCCTCCCCCATGCCACGCGTCCCACAATGCCCGCGCCCTGGGCTACCGCGTAGACCAACACGGCGCGCGCGACATCCAGTTGCAGATCCCGCTGCAGGAACACCATCAGGTAGCCGCTGACCGAAAGCTGGCACGCGGAAAACAACAATGAAATGCCCGCCATGGTGCGCAGCTGCGGGCGCTGCAATACGTCCATCACCGGCCTGCGCCACTGCCCCGCCCCGCCAGCGCGCGGCACCGCCGGCTCGTCTAATTGCGCGCGCAGCCAGCTGGAGACGAGGGCGACCATGCAGGCCGTCCCCGCCAGGAAAAGCAAAGCCATGCGCCACGACGACAATGCCGCCAGCGCCGGCAGAATGGCCCCGGCCAGCAGGCCTCCCAGCGGCACTCCGGTCTGCTTCAGCGAAAAAACCGTGTACATCCGATCTTGCGCCGTCGTGCGCGCAAGAATGTGCGAACTGGCGGGTGTGATGATGCCGTAACCCAGGCCACACAGCAGCGCGGCGGCGTGCTGCGCAAACGGCGCCTCGACCGTCAGCAACGCCAGGCCCGCGGCCTGGAGCGCCAGGGCCAATTGCGATACGCGCACTGCACCCAGCCCTCCGACCAGCACACTACTCAACGCACTGCTCATCATCGCCCCGCCATAGACCACGGCGAGGAACAGGCCCACCTCCGCGGTGCGCGCACCGGGAATCAACGGAGCCAGTACGGCGAACGCCAGCGCGCCGGCGGTGCTGACGGCCTGAATCGCCAGCGTGCAAGCCAGTATCGCCACCTGCCGCCGCCCGTCCCGCTGGACGCCAGCGTCATTCCGCCTTGGCATTGGCCGCCTTCACCGCCTCGCCCCAGCGCTCGACCTCGGCGCCGATAAAAGTGCTGAATTGCGCCGGCCCCATCACCTGCGGAATGGCGCCCAGTTCGGCCATGCGCTTGGTCCATTGCGGCGCCTGGGCAATGCGGGTGATTTCGCCGGCCAGCCTGTCGACGACGGACTGCGGCATGTCCTTCGGTCCCACCACGCCTATCCAGGGATCGCCGCGGAACCCGGCATATCCCAATTCGGCGATGGTCGGCACCGATGCCAGCGTGGCGACACGCTGCTCGCTCGCCACGGCCAGCGCCTTCAACTTCCCGCTGCGCACCAGCGGTTCGGCAATCGACGCGACCTCGAACATGACATCCACCTGCCCACCCACCACATCGGTCATGGCCGCCACGCCACCCTTGTAGGGAATGTGGTTCAGCTTCACCCCGGCGCGCTGCTGGAACATTTCCATCACCAGATGATTGGTCACGCCATTGCCGCCCGATGCGTAGTTGATCGCGCCGGGATGCTTCCTGGCGTATTCGACCAGATCGGCAAGGCTCTTGAAACGGGACTCGGGATGGACGACCAGCACCAGCGGGAAGATGCCTATCATCGCCAGGGGCTGGAAATCCGTCTTGCTGTCATAGCGCAGGTTCTTGTAGATCCAGCCATTGACCGCCAGCGGGCCGCTGGACGTGGCAAGCAGCGTGTAGCCGTCCGGCCGCGATCGCGCCACTTCCTCTGCGGCCAGCCCCGCCCCCACCCCAGGCTTGTTCTCGACGAAGAACGCCTGTCCCAGGTCGCCCGTCAACTGCTGCGCCAGCATGCGCGCAATCACGTCGGTAGTCTGCCCGGCGGGAAACCCCACCAACATCCGCACCGCTTTCTCGGGATACTCCGCGCACGCGGCGCCCGTCCATAGCGCGCACGCCGATAACAAAGCGCGCGATGCAAGTCTTGACCAGCCCATGTTGTCACCTCCGTGCCGACGCTGTAGCGCGTCTGGTCTTTTCGTACATGCCCTGACGGATACGCATCCGTCTGCACCCAGGTCTTTTCTTAGAACTAGGTACGTACATATTACGTTAAAACAAGAATTCAGCCGCTAGGGATTACGATAATGACTAAATTACTGGCAAATTTTGCTGGAGAGTTTTATGTCTGAGAATTTTCCAACATCTATTTGTACGAACATATAAGAAGGCTGAATCTGCCCAACACGGGTCTACAGCTGGCGTTCCCCCACATCCGCCATCCCGTGCCGGCGGGATGGCGGATGTCCGTGGCTAGGGCATTGCCCCCGCCTGGAGCCAACTCGCCCATCAGAGGACAAAACAATCCGCCGAAGCGCGTACCGTCATGTCGCTGACCGAGACTCCCCAGGGCTGATCGATGGCCAGAAGTACCGCATCGGCGATGGATCCGGGCTCCAGAGGCACATGCGATATGTTCTCCGGATCGCGCAGATCGGAGGGCAGGGAACCTTCCTGCAAGCCCTTGACCATGGTCACGAACTGTTCCATGTTGGCCCCGACTATGCCGACGGCGGCGGCCTGATTGACAACGGACCCGCCGAGCCCGGTGCTAGGCACGCCTGTCGGTTTGATGGTCGTCACCTTGATCTTCCCGCGCGCTTCCATACGCACGGCTTCCGACATGAAATTGACTGCCGCCTTGGTGGCGCCGTAGATTGCCGCGCCCACCACCGGAAAATTCCCGTATATGGACGAGATGTTGACCAGGTGGCCGCGCCCCTGGGAAATCATCTGACCATGGGCCGCAATCATGCCGTTGAGGACGCCCTTCATATTGATGTCGATGCAGCGCATCCAGGCGTCGTAGGCGAGGGCATGGTCGGCGATAAAAGCCAGCGGCATGATGCCTGCGTTGTTGAGCATCACTTCGATCGAGCCATATTTCTGCACACTGGCGTCGACGAGGCGTTTCAGGTCATCCAGGATGCGGACATCCGCGGCCAGGGCCTGCGCCCGGCCGCCAGCCGCGACGATGCCCGCCACGGTTTCTTCCGCCGCCGCGACGTTGACGTCGCCGCACGTCACCAGCGCTCCGCGCGCAGCGGCCTTCTGCGCGACAAGACGCCCGAAGCCCCCGCCCGCGCCGGTGATGACTATGGTCTTGCCTGAGATGTAATCACTCATCGTTCTCTTCCTGGATTGCCGTCATGTATGGAAGCCGCGCCATCCGGCATGACCTGGATGCGACGCGACTTGCCGTGGTTTGCGCCAACCGGCGCACTGAAAGGCCACATGCCGCCACGCGTTCAGTGCGGCCGCTTCGATGACACCGTCCGCAGCACCGTGTACTCCAGCAAACCTTCGGCGCCGTTCTCGATGCCTACGCCCGATTGCTTGTGCCCGGCCATGGGCTTGCCGGGTTTGAGCGTGTGGATCTGATTGACCCAGACCGTGCCGGTGTTCAATCGAAGCGCAACTCTCGTGGCCGCCGCCTGGTCTGCGCCCCACACCGACCCGCCCAAGCCATATTCGCTATCGTTGGCCCGCGCAATGACTTCTTCCTCATTGCGGAACTTGAGCAGCGGCAGGATCGGACCAAAGGGCTCCTCGCGCACCACGCGCGCGGTATCGGGAGGGTTGTCCACCAACGTGACCGGAAAAAAGTAGCCCTTCCCTTCGGGCAGGGCGCCGCCCGCCAGCATGCGATATCCCTGGCTGCGCGTGTCCTCAAGCAGGTTTTTGAGCCGCTCGAACTGGCGGCGGTTCTGCACGGGGCCGAGTTCGACCCCCTCTGCATTGCCGGGTCCGACCTTGGTTTCGCGAGCCAGTCTGGCCAGCGCCTGGGCCATCCGGTCGTAGACATCTTCGTGGATGTACAAGCGTTTGATGGCGAGGCAGTACTGGGCGCTATTGGTGAAGGCTCCCCAAAAGATGATGGGCGCAATCGCGTCGATGTCGGCGTCTGGCATGACGATGGCCGCGTCGTTTCCGCCCAGCTCGAGCGTCAGCCGCTTCAGATTACCGGCGGCGGAGGCCATCACCGCACGGCCAGTCTGGGTCGACCCGGTAAAACTGATCTTGTCGATGCCCGGATGCCCGGACATCAGCGGACCCAACGCGTCGGACCCGCTGATGACGTTGAGCACCCCCGGAGGCAGTACGTCGCGCAGCAATTCGCCCAGCTTCAATGTCGTCAGCGGCGTGTATGGCGAGGGCTTCAGCACCATGGTGTTGCCCGTGACCAGGGCAGGCGCCACCTTCCAGATTGCCAGTACCAGCGGGAAGTTCCAAGGTACGATGCCGCCCACCACCCCTACCGGCACGCGCAACACCCTGACCAGTTCCTCCGGCGTCTCGCTGCTCACATCGGCGGGAAGATCCAGCCCGGCGGTCTCCGTGCACCAGTATGCGGCCGCCATCAGTTCCTGGCGCGCCGCGGCAAGCGGCTTGCCCTGCTCTTGGGTCAACAACTGCGCCAACGCTTCCTGGTTGGACATGATGACCTCGCCCACACGGGCGACCAGCTTTCGCCGCGCCTCCAAAGGCAACCCGGCCCAGGCCGGTGCCGCACGCCGTGCACTGGCCACGGCCTCATCCAGCTGCTGCGGCGTGGCATCGGGCACGCGGGCCACGATGTTCTCGGTGGCCGGATCCAGCACGTCGAGGCGCGTGGCCCCAAAAACGGCCTTTCCATCTATGGTCATGCTGAACTCAATGGGATTGCCCATGGTGATTCGGACCTCAAGGTTGCGGGCCAGGCGAACTTCCAGCGGCCGCGCGTTGGCTGACGGACCTCGGTGCCGAGGGCCGCGACGAAAAATCAGAGATCAAGCACAAGCAGCGGCGATTTCGCGCGCGAGCAGCACGGGGTGAACTGGTTGCCGCTGGCATGCTCTTCGTCGGTAAGGAATACGTCGCGATGATCGGCTTCCCCTTCCACCAGACGCATGACGCAGGAGCCGCAGGACCCCTCCCCGCAGGAGGTATAGATATCCACGCCCGCTGCCAGCAGCACGTCGGCCACGGATTGATCCGCGGGGATATGAAAGAGCTGGCCGGAACTCGCGATCCTTACGTCGAAGGCGCCGTCCTGAGAGGTATCCACGGGCTTGGCGCTGAAGTGCTCGTAGCGCACGCGATGCTTCGGAACGCCTGCCTGATCCGCCGCCTGGCAGACCCAATCGATGAAGCCGGCGGGGCCGCAGACGTAGATCTCTTCTTCCGGTCCCACTTGGGAAAACAGCTCATCCGGATGCAGCTTCTGCTCGTCGGCCTTGTCGTCGTAATGAAAGACGACGTTTTCGCTGAAGGGAGACTGGGCGATGCGGTCCAGGAAAGCCGCCCTCCCCTGATCGCGGGCGCAGTAGTGCAAGGAAAACGCGGTACCCGCCGCATGCAGCGTTTCTGCCATGCACAGCATGGGCGTAATGCCGATTCCGCCCGCAATCAATACGCTTTTAGCCTGCGGCTTCAGCGGGAAGTGATTGCGCGGCGCACTGACCTCGACCACGGATCCGGGTTGCAAGCGTTCGTGGATCGCCACCGAACCGCCGCGCGACTGGGGATCCCTCAAGATGCCGATCACATAGCAATGACGTTCCGACGAGGCGTTGCACAGCGAATACTGCCGGACTATGCCGGGAGCGACATGTACATCGATATGCGCTCCCGCTTCGAAAGGCGGCAAGGCGCCGCCGTCCAACGCTTCCAGCTCCAGACTGATGATGTCGTCGGTTTCCTGACGCCGGTGCGCGACGCGCACCGTGCTCGTTACTTGGGATTGCATCGAGAATGCTCTACGGAAGGAGATGAAGAACCGCTAGTTCATGAAGCATCGGACCGGCAAATGCTTGGGGCCGCCGACGAAGCACGAGGCGCTCATGGCCATATCACCTGCGAGTTCAACTCGCTGCAGCCTTGGAATCATCTCTTCAAACAGGATGCGCATCTCCATCTTTGCCAGGTGTTGCCCCAGACAGATATGCGCCCCCAAGCCGAATGACAGATGACGATTCGGCTTGCGGTCGATGTTGAATTCAAAGGGGTTCTCGAAGACGTCTTCGTCTCGATTGGCGGAGCCGTAGCAGAGCATCAGCCAGTCGCCCTTGTGAATCCGACGACCGCGGATTTCAGTGTCCGCAGCGGCTGTGCGCATGAAGTGCCGCACCGGGGACGCCAGGCGCACCGCTTCGTCGATGAACTGCGGGATCAGGCCCGGGTTGGCTTGAAGCCGCGGCAACAACTCGGGATATTGGCTGAGCGCCCACATGGCGACGGCTGTCGACGACGAGGTCGTGTCGTGCCCCGCCGTGGCGATGATGACGTAGTATCCCAAGCGGCTGTCCTCGCTGAGGGGCACGCCGTCTATGACCGCGTTCGCGAGCAGCGTCGCCACATCATTGCGTGGATTTACGCGCCGATCGGCGGTGACCTTTTCGAAGTAGGCGCGAAAATCGGCCACGATCGCCAGAACATTCTGCGCCAGCGCATCATCGTTGCCGCCCGCGTCCTTCCCTTCGCGTTTGAATTCGGGGTCTTCGGTGCCAAACAATTCCTGCGTCAGCAGCAGCATCCTGGCCTCGTCCTCGGCCGGCACCCCCAGAATGTCCATGATGACGTGCAGCGGATAGTGCAGTGCGATCTGCGTGGCGAAGTCGATGACCTCGCCCTCTGCCGCCGCCAGCTTGTCTACCGTGCGGCACGCCAGGTCGCGGATCCGCTCGTCCAGTTTGAGTATGCTGTTCGGCATGAACCATGCCTGCGTCAACGTCCGCAGCCCCTTGTGTTCGTCTCCGTCCACATGGACCAGCGTCTTGATGCCGCCGTTATAGCTGCCGGTCACGGCCTTGAGGTGGTCGATCATGGCCTTGGGGGCGCTGATGGTGGCATAGTCGCCATTGCGGAAAATCTGGCTATCACGCGAGATGGCAGCCACGTCCGCGTGCTTGGTCACCACCCAGAAAGGATCGAAGCCTTCGTTGACGGCGCGCCCCAACGGGTTGTTGGCGCGTGCCCATGAATAGGTGGAATGCAGTTCGTCAATGTTGGCATAGACCTGAGCATTCACCAGGGCTTTCGCGACATCGCTGGGCAGATCGAAATCGGTATGGTTCATGGTATCGGGCGAGAAGGTTGCGGAGGGGGACGATTCGAGGCGCGCTAACACCTGCGTGGACGACTCGGCATCCTGCGGGCATAATTCACCTTAAATAAGAATCTAAATTCTGATTCTATTATTGAGATGTGCCTCTGCCCCTTCAATGCGGGGTTTCCCTAGGCTCGACACTAACGTGTCGTCCCACCCCGCGCAGGCAAGCGGCAGCCAGGATCAGATCGCTGAAGAGACACGCCGCCGCCCCCGGCGGAATGTTGCGCTCTGCTTCAGATCTGGGTTGTTGTTGCCATGGCCTGCCCGCCCGCTACGGCATAATGTTCCACATTGCTTCAAACCAGGATAGTTGTTGCCATGGCTCCTCCATCGCCAGAAGAAAAAACCAAGACGACACAGGCCCCCGGTGCTCGGAAGACGGTTGCCGCAGCCGCAAGATCATTGCCCGCTCCTCGCCCTCCCAGGCAACTGCGCAGCGAGGAGTCCTTGGCCAAGATGATCCAGGCCGGACGGGAATTGATAGAACGGCACGCAAACCTGGACCTGGTGCTGATCGGTGATGTCATACGCCTGGCAGGCACATCCATCGGCGCGTTCTACGGACGTTTCCAGGACAAGGAAACTTTCCTGGCTGCAGTCCTGGAGGCTGCGGTTACGGAGGCGCAAGCGCGAGCCGACAATCTTGTCTGGCAAGACGCCGTCTGGACCGAAGGCACCGCGTCGGATATCGCCGCCGCCATTGTCGTTTTTTACGTCGATGCCTGTCGCCAAAACCAAGGGATGTACAGGGCGGTGCTGCGGGATTTTGCGGTGGATGCCCCGGAATCGCACCCCTTGCGCGTCTTGAATAGCCACATCCATACCGTGTTCGTCCCGGCCCTGGCGCGCAAGATGCCCGCCAAGGCAGGCGAAGACGTCGAATCGGAGATCCGCAACGCCATGCAGATGCTGATAGGGACGGTCTCGCTGATGATGCTGGCGGACCCTGGTCCGCTGCGGCTCGAAGAGGATGCGGTCAAGCCGAAGCTGACTGAAATGATGCAGCGGCTGTTGCGGCTGGCCTGAGGCCGGTGGCTTTCGGCAGCCAATAGCTGCGCGAAAAGCAAAAGGCCGTCAGCGATATGTCGCTGACG
>NZ_JCBAMT010000129.1:0-14146 GCF_059760445.1 Achromobacter sp. D7-1
CTCCAGCCCAGATGCTGGTCGCCGGCGGCGTCGGATGTGTATAAGAGCCAGTGCCTGCCCAGTTCGCTCTCCTGCGCCAGCCGCGCTTCCGCGTCCGTCAGCGTCGCGCGCGTGGCGTCCATTTCCAGGTCCAGTTCGCGCAGGCGCGCGGACTGTGCCGCGCCCGCCGCGGCTTCCCGGCGCAGGGCGGCACGCTCGGTCTCCAGGCGCGCCAGGCGGTGGCGCGCGTCGTCGATCAGCGCCGGCGTGGCGCTGCGGCCCAGGGCCACGCGCGCGCAAGCCGTGTCCAGCACGCTGACAGCCTTGTCCGGCAGTTGGCGGCCGCTGATGTAGCGGTGCGACAGGCGCGCCGCGGCGACGATGGCCTCGTCCAGCACGCGCACGCCGAAATGCTGCTCCATCAGCGGCGCCATGCCGCGCAGCATGCTGGCGGCCAGTTCCTCGCTGGGCTCTTCCACCTTGACGACCTGGAAGCGGCGCGCCAGCGCGGCGTCCTTCTCGAAGTACTTCTTGTATTCGCTCCAGGTGGTGGCGGCGATGGTGCGCAGTTCGCCGCGCGCCAGCGCCGGCTTGAGCAGGTTGGCCGCGTCGTTCTGCCCGGCCTGCCCGCCCGCGCCTATCATGGTGTGGGCTTCGTCGATGAACAGGATGATGGGCGTGGAGCTCTGTTTGACCTCGTCGATCACGTTCTTCAGGCGGTTTTCGAATTCGCCCTTGACGCTGGCGCCAGCTTGCAACAAGCCCATGTCCAGCGTGCGCAGCGCCACGCCGGCCAGCGCCGGCGGCACGTCGCCCGCCACGATGCGCAGCGCCAGCCCTTCCACCACCGCAGTCTTGCCCACGCCGGCTTCGCCCGTCAGGATGGGATTGTTCTGGCGGCGGCGGGTCAGGATATCGATCATCTGGCGGATCTCGGCATCGCGGCCGATCACCGGGTCGATCTTGCCCTCGCGCGCCCTTTCCGTCAGGTTGGCGGTGTACTGGTCCAGCGCCGGCGTCTTGGACAGGCCGGCCGCGGCGGCCGCGCCATCCTGCCCGGCGTCGCCCGCCAGGCTGTCGCCCAGCGCCACCGATTGGCCTGCCTCTTCGGAGCCCGCCGTCAGCGCGGCGTAGTCATGCTTCAGCTCGTCCAGGCGGAACGATTCGAACAGGCGCGAACCGCGCCGCGCCAACTGGGCCAGATCCGGTTCGGTCAGCAAGGCCAGCAGCAGATGGCCGGAACGGATGCGGGTGGTCTGCGTGTCCAGCGAGGCGATCAGCCAGGCATGCTCGAACAGCCGCGGCAGATGCGGCGAGAACACCGGCGTGCGCGTGTTGCCATTCTTGAAGCCGCGGATTTCCGCGTTCAGGTCCGCTTCCAGCACCGCCGACTCGATGCCGCTGCGCCGCGCCACGATGCTGAAATCGCTGGCCGGCCTTTCCAGCAGCGCCAGGAACAGGTGCTCCAGGTCCACCTCGTAGTGCCCCTGGGCCATGCACAGGCTGGCGGCGCGCTCGGCCGCCTGGCGGCAGGTCTGGTTGAGCTTTCCAATCAGGGTCTTCAAGGGTGTGGCCATGTTCTAGGTCGTCTAGTCTTAATGAATGGTGTGCAATTCGTAGCTGGCGTCGTCGCGGTCGGACGCCACGGCCTCGGTGCAAAGAAAGGAATTCCAACCCAGGCGCGCGCCGCCGCCTTCGCCCAGCACGCTGCCGCCCACGTCTTCCTTGGCCATCACCAGCCGCACCTCGTATTCGAAGCTCATGCCGCCGAACATGGTCAGGAGCTTCTCCAGCGCCTGGGCGCGCGCGCCGCCGGGCAGGAAGTCGGTGAACGCCTCTTTGGACAGAGGGCCGATCCACAGCCGGATGCGCATGTCGCGTTGCCAGATGCGGTCGCCGGCCATGGCGGAGACGCCCAGCACCGCGCCGGGCATGCCCAGCTGCGTGCGGTTCTGCGGCGGTACGTGATACCAACGCCCGACGAATTGCTCCACCCGCAGCGCCACCTGGAAATAGTCCGCCAGCACGCGTTGCAGATAAGCCGCCGAAACCGGCCGCTGGCGCGCCGCCGCGGCGTAGTGCGCCAGCGATTCGTCGAACACCCGGCCCTGTCCCGATTGCAGGCGGTCGCGCAGCGCCGGATGGCCGATGCCTCCCAACGCCAGCAACAGCGGCAGGTAGTGATGGTCCTGTTCGGTCTCGTGCCGCACGGGCATGCGGTATTTCTTCCAGGCCGCATAGAACAGCGCCGCTGCCCGGTTGGAGAAGATATCGAAGAAGGCGCGCGCGCCACGGTCGCGCCGCGAGCTTTCGCGGGTGCTCAGGATCTCGGTGTAATGCAGCGGCATGGCGCCCTGCGCGCCCAACAGGCCGAAGAACGCCGGCTCGATTTCCACCCGGCCCAGGTTGCCTGCCGCCAGCGCCGCCAATCTTGACTCGGTGTCCTCCAGCGCCTGGCCCTGCTTGTCATAGGCCGTCAGCGCCGCGATCTCGCTGGCGGGAAAAGCCAGCGACGACGAATTCAGGAAGCGCAGGTGCGTGGGCACGGCATTGCGCGCACGGCTGCCTTCCTGCCGGGCGAACCACGACTCCAGCACCCGCACGGCCTGGAAGAACTTGAAGCGCTGCGGCTCGGCCAGCAGCGATTCGATTACGCTAGGATCGCGTCGCCGTTGCATGGAGCGCACCGTAGGATTTCGTCCGCGCCGCGGCGCGACAGCACGACCAGCTGCACGAAGCTGTTGGCGTGCACGTAAAGGCCGAAGAAGCGGTTGATCACCGCCACGAAGGCATGCAGGCTGGTGCCGACGAAGTTGTCTTCGTTGATCGTCAGCCGGATTTCAATGCCGCGCACGAAGGTCGCGAAGGGCTCGCCGGGCATCCAGTGCGTGGCGGGCTTGTAGTCCAGTCCGACCAGCCCTTCAATCTGGCGCGCCGCCACCGCGGAATGCGACAGGTCATACAGCCGCAGCGTTTCCTTCAGCGCGGGCAGACCGCTATGCACCAGCGACAGATGGTTCAGCGCCAAGTGGGAAATGAGCCGCCAGTGCGCCGCCCGCCCCTGCTGGAAGCGGTGCGTGTGCGTGGGCCGGCGCAGCATGCGGATTTCGCGCGCGATCGAACCGCCTTCCAGGAACAGGTCGCCGCCCGGCTGCCCCACCGCCAGATGCGCGGGCAGGTCGCGGTTGGTGCAGGTCAACTCCAGGCTCAGGGTCTCGGTCTGCGGCAGCGAGGGATCGAAATCGATGTCCACGATGGACAGTTCCATTTCGTAGCCGGGGCTACGCTCGGCCACCATGGAATTGCGCCGCGCGGTCCAGTAATGGCTGGCGCCATCGGGCGTCTCGCCATGATGCAGCGAATAGAAGGGCCGGAACTCCACCACCGAATCGCCCTGCGCGTTCTGCCGTACCTGGCGCACGCGGTCGATCGAATAAATCTCGTAGCCATAGGCGCGGCGCGCGTCTGCCACCACCGGATAGGAGGCCTGCGCATGGGTGACGCGGATGGGGTCGGCGCGCTGCGCGAACAGATTGACGACGGGCGTGCAGCCCAGCCGGAAGTTGTCGGACGAGGCCGATTCCAGCAGACGCGCCGTATTCGAGTCGGCGCGCACGCCCTTCAACGCCAGGTGCAGCGTGAATTCGCGCACCGGACCCGCCGCGCGCCGCAGCGCCGCCAGATCGATGTCGACGAAATTGAATTTCTCGGAGAACGCGAAGTACTCGGCCAGCAGCCGGTAGGCGGGATGCGAGCTGGCCGGGAAGTCGATCAGGGCTTCGTCCTCGGACAGCCCCACCTCTGCCAGCGGCACGTCCTGCATGCGGTTCCAGCGGCCCGGCTGCGTTTCCAGATAGGCCGCAGCCGTGCGCAGGAACAGACAGTCCCGCAGCGCGGCCACGAACGAGGGCTCGCCATGCAGGTAGACGCGCAGGCGGTCCACCGCCAGGTTTGAAAAGTTCTGCGTCTCGGCCAGGCACGCCAGTGTCAGCGACAGCCGGCCCGTCACCCCTGCCGGCAGGCTGGCCGCCGACGGCGCGTTGGCCGTGGCGGCGAACACCACCTGGCGGATGCTCACCGGCGCCAGGGTCACGTCGTATGCCGTGCGGAAGCGGCACGCCACGCCGCGCACGGGATGCGATTTCAGTTCCGTGCCGCGCGCCATGCGCACGGGCGCGGTCAGCTGCGAGGCCATGCCGCCCATATCGAACTGCGCCACCGAGCACGACGGGAACGGACGCAGGTAGTGCGGATACATCACCTCGAACAGCGCTTCCGTGAACTCCGGATAGTCGTCGTCCAGCTTCTTGTTGATGCGCGCGCCCAGCAGGGCGAACGATTCGATCATCCGCTCGACGTGCGGATCCTCGCAGGTTTCGCCGGACAGCCCGAGCCGCGCGGCGATCTTGGGATAGCGCTGCGCAAAATCGCGCGACGAACCGCGCAGAAAACCCAGTTCGCGTTCGTAGTAAGGCAGCAGTTCTTCCATCTTTCCCTTCTTCGCTGGCGGCATGCCGCCAGCGCCCGCGTGCATGGTTTGTTATCAGGCGGCGGCGGCCGCGGCCTTGGCCCGGCCCTTGCTCACCGAGTACTGCAAGGTCGACGGCTGCAGCGTCGCGTCGAACGTCACTGGCTCGTGGGCAGGCCCCACGTCCAGCATGGCGGTAATCGCGAAATACAGCACCGAGGTCGCGCGGCTGTCCACCTGCAGCAACACCCGCACATGCGTCAGGCGCGGCTCATGGCGGGCGATCGCCTGCTCCAGCGACCGGCAGATGAACTCGCGGTCGTAGTGGCTGGCCAGGCTCAGGCCGGAAAAATCCGACAGGCCATAGGTCAGGATGGACCGCTGGCAGTTCGGATAGCGCTTGAGCGAGTCTTCGGTGAAGACCATGCGCGTATTGAGCAGGGCCTCGATGTCGCGCGCGACCGTTTCCTTGATTTCTTCCACCGACAGGCGTCGCAGCGCATGCGGTGTCTGCCCGTCCCCGTCGAACAGCTTGTCGAACAGGCTGGGTTCGAATCCCTTCATCGCGGCCTCATTGGGCAAAGGCGCCGGACCGGCCGGGGCCTTTGCCGTTCATGCGGTCAGGTTCAGACCGAGTACGTCTTGTCGTTCTTGGTGAGGCTCCATGCACCCTGGGCATTACCGCCCTGGTTACCGCCCACCTTCTGCTGCGTGTACTTCCACTGCACCGCGGCGTACTTCAGCGAGAACGATTCGTGCGGCAGGCCTTCGCTGACGACTTCCGGCGCCACGCGCGAGATGATCACGTACTTGAGCTTGATTTCCAGGTACTTGACGCGGTTGCCTTCGCCGTCGGCGCGCAGGAAATCGATGGTCACTTCGTCGAAGGTGGTGCCGCCGGACGCGTGCTGATACAGCAGCGGGCTGACCACGTCCAGGTCCTTGGTGAAGACCATCTCGCCGTGCTCGGTGCGCTCGGCGGTATGGCCACCGGAGGTGGAGGCGGTAGCCGAACGCGGCTGGATGATCTCATGGCGCCACGATCCGACTTCGATCCAGTCCGGATGGTCCTTGTCCTGCGACTCGCCCTTGAGTGCGGGATTGCCGAATTTGACGTAGATGTCCTTCATTAATAGCCTCTCCAGTTAAAAACGTCGAATCTGACGGTGATCACGATTTCTGGGCCTGGGCGGGAAGTTCCGCAACCAGGCGCAGCGAAATCGAAAGCTCGTCGAGCTGAAAGTGAGGCCGCAAAAACGCCACGGCCCGGAACACGCCGGGACGTCCCGGCACTTCGGCAACCTGCACCGATGCCTCCCGCAAGGGGAACTGCGCCTTCTGCTCCTGGCTCGCGTTGTCGTCCAGCAGCACATACTGCGAGACCCAGCGGTTCAGGAAGCTCTCGACAGATTGCGCGGAGGCAAAGCTGCCGATCTTGTCTCGCATCATCGCTTTCAGGTAGTGCGCCACGCGCGATACCGAAAAGATGTATTGCAGTTGCGCCGACAGCACCGCGTTGGCGTTGGCGCTGTCGGTGTTGTACTTCTTGGCTTTCTGCACCGACTGCGCACCGAAGAACGCGGCGTAGTCCGAGTTCTTGCAGTGCACCAGCGGGATCAGGCCGAGGTCGCTCAGTTCCTTTTCGCGCCGGTCGGTAATGGCGATTTCCGTCGGGCACTTCAGGGCGATCTCGCCGTCGTCAGTCTTGAAGGTGTGGGTCGGCAGGTTCTCGACCAGGCCGCCGCCCTCCACGCCGCGGATCGCCGCGCACCAGCCGAAGTCGGCGAAGGCGGCGGTCAGGCGCGCGCCGAAGGCCCAGGCGGCGTTGCACCACAAGTACTTGGCATGATCGGTGCCGTCCACTTCCTCGACGAAGTTGAAGCCTTCCACCGAGGTGCCTTCCTTCGGGTCATACGGCAGGCGGCCCAGGAAGCGCGGCATGGTCAGGCCCACGTAACGCGAGTCTTCCGAGTCGCGGAAGCTGCGCCACTTGGTGTATTCCACGGTGTCGAACACCTTGGCCAGATCGCGCGGGCGGCCCAGGTCGGCAAAGCTGTCCAGGCCCAGCAGCTCGGGCGAGGCCGAGGCGATGAAGGGCGCGTGCGAGGCCGCCGCCACGTGCGACATCTGCTCGATGAAGTACATGTCCTCGGGCTGGCGCGTGACTTCGAAGTTGCCCAGCAGCGCGCCGAACGGCGAGCCGCCGAAGGTGCCGAACTCTTCTTCGTAGACCTTCTTGAACATCAGGCTCTGGTCGAAGTCGATGGCGGTCTGGAAGTCGCGCACCAAGTCGCGCTTGGTGACGTTGAGCACCTTGATCTTCAGCATCGGCCCGGTGTTGCTCTCCTGGCACAGGTAATGCAGGCCGCGCCAGGTGCTTTCCAGCTTCTGGAACTCGGCGCCATGCATCACTTCGCTCAGCTGGGCCGAGATCAGGCGGTCCAGTTCGGCCACGCGGGCGTCCAGCATCGCGGACAGGTTGTCCGATACGACGACGGTGCCCTTCATGACTTCGCGGGCCAGTTCGCCGATGAGATCCTTGGCGCGGTCGTGCTCGGCCGTGGACTTGGCCACGCGGCTCTGTTCGACGATCTGGTCCAGCAGGCCCGAGTCAGCCTCGGCGGCGGGCGCGGATACGTTCTGCGCGGCGGCGGAATTACTCATTGCTGCCTCCCTTGCCGTTCTTGCCGGCTTCGCTGGTCAGTTGCTGCAGTTTTTCCGTGCTGCTGAGCACTTCACCCAGCAGGTCTTCCAGCTTGTCGTTGCCGGCCAGCTTGTTGCGCAGGTCGGCCAGCTTGGTGCGGATGTCCAGGAGCTCCTTGAGCGGCTCGATCTGCTGCACCACCGCTTCCGGGCGGAAGTCCTCGACCGAACGGAACTTCAGGTCCACGCCGAAGGTGCCGCCTTCGTCGGTCAGGCGGTTCTTCACGCGGTAGGCGGCGCGCGGCTCCAGGCCGCGCATCACGTCGTCGAAGTTGTCGACGTCGATGTTGACGAACTTGCGGTCCTTCAGGCGCGGCAGTTCGGCTTCGGACTGCGCGCTGAAGTCGCCGACCACGCCCACGACAAACGGCAGTTCCTTCTGCTCGATCGCGTCGCCCTTTTCGACGTCATAGGTCAGCTGCACGCGCGGCGGACGTACTTTCTGGAGTCTTTTCTGAACGCTTTCTTTCTTAGCCATGGGGGCTCCAAGCGAAGTGCATAGTGAAGAGGCCGTGGGCCCGATCAGGGTTTGAGGAGATTGCCGAAAGGATCCGGCGCGCGGCCGGCCGGGGCCACGCCAGTAGCCGCCGGAGCCGTGGACGGCGTTGCGGCGGGGTTCGCCGCGGGGTTCGCGACGGGGTTTGCAGCAGATGTTGCGGACGTTGCGGCCGGCGTCGTCGCCGCCGCATTGGCGGCGGGCTTGGCCTGCTGCCCGGCGGCTGCGCCCTGCGCATCGTTGCGCCGCGGCTGGCGCGGACGCGGGGGCTTGTAGCCCTCGGGGAACAACACATCCTGGCCCAGGGTTTCACGCATGGCGGCAGCCAGCGCCACCGCATCGGTGCGGGCATTGCCGGCGAGCAGCGCATTGGCGCGCAGATCGGCCAGCGACTGCATTGCCACGCGCAAGCCGCCCACCGCGCGCACGGTCTTGGCTGTGAAGTCTTCGGGGTCGCGATTCAGCGCTTCATCGGCCGCGACGATGGCCTCGCCGTACTTCTGTTCGTCGAAGCGGATCTTCGCGATGTACGACCACGGCTCTCCGCGTGCGGGATTGAGCAGGGCGATTTCCTGGAACTCGGCGACCGCCTGATCGTTGCCCTTGCCCGCCAGGGTCTGCGTGGCGTGCGTCATCGACTGCTTGTACTCGGCGTCGGTCTGCGGCTTGGGGGACGTGGCGCAGCCCGCGAGGAAGGCCAGCATTCCGCTGATGAGGAGAACCCGGGATATGTGCATTTTTTTGGTATGTAGGAGGGTGTAACCAAGGCCGCGTATTTCAACAACCTTTTGTTAGCGCCACACTACAGTGCATTACGTCATGTAACTTGCCACGAAACTTCGCTCATCGTGCCGCGATCTGTATGTTGTCGCAGCCTTCCGGTATAAAGAGCCATGTCAAAACATCTCTATTTTTCTCGGTGCGTGGCGATGGCCGCCGTCATCGCGGCAAGCCCCGTAATCAGCGGTTGCGCAGCGGTTTCAGCGATTGGAGCAGTGGCGGGAATGACCGGCGGCATGATGGATATGGCGGGTCTGAAAAAGGACCCGAATGCGCCCGTCGATGTGAAATTGGCGATACACGCCGGAGAAAATTTGAATGCGAGTAGCGGCCAGCCTATGGCTGTGGTTACGAAAATATACTATTTGAAGAATGCCGAGGCATTTCAACGCGCACCGCTCACGCAATTGGTTGATACTGACGCCGAAAAGGCGGCATTAGGCGACAGCATCATCGCCTCGCGCGAAGTCACCCTGACGCCGGGACAGCGTTACGAGCACCTGGAAAAAGTGCCAAAAAACGCTGCCTACATCGCTGTCGCGGGCTTGTTCTACGCGCCCGCGCCGCAGCGCTGGAAATATGTATTCGAAGTAAAGACCGCCGAGGACAGCGGCATCGTCATGGGCGCCCATGCCTGCGCGATGTCCGTGGTCACTGGACAGATCGTGTTGCCGCCGGGCATGCCCGGCTTCGACCCGGCCCGCCTCGGCTCGGTGCAATGCCCGAGCTGAACGCGAGCCGCCCGCGCCCATGGCCGCGTCTCGCCGCCGTCATCAACGCCCTCTCTATATAAGAAGCAAGAGCCAAAAAACGTGAGCCATTCAGCGAAGATATTGTGGGGAGAGGGGCTGTTCCTGCGGCCCCAACACTTTCAACGCCAAGACGCGTACCACGAGGCCCGCCTCGCGGAAATGAGCCGCGCGCTGCATCCCTATGCGTGGGGCTTGCGCGCAGCGCGCTTCGACGCGGCGGCGCTTGCCAACGGCATGCTGCGCGCCACCGAGCTCTCCGCGATCTTTCCCGACGGCGAGATCTACAGCGCGCCCCACAACGACGACCTGCCTCCCGCGGTAGCGCTGGACGGCCTGGACGGCGCCAGCACGGCGGTGTTCTACCTGGCGCTGCATCCGATGAAGGACGTGGGCGGCAATTACCGCGACACGCGCCAGGAACAGGGCTTCGACGCGCGCTATGCGCATCAGGACAGCCCCGCGCCGGATCTCTACACCAACGCCAGCACGGCCGAACTCGCCTTCCTGCGCAAGAACGTGCGCCTGCTGTCGGAACACGAGCCGCGCGACGCGCTGCTGACCATCCCCGTGGCGCGCGTGCGCCGCACCGCCAGCGCCGGCTATGAACTGGACACCAGCTTCATCGCCCCCAGCGTCACGGTGCAGGCATGCAGCGCGCTGTTCGAGCAGTTGCGCCGTCTGCTTGACGCGCTGCAAGCCAAGGTCAACGCGCTGTATGGCTTTCACCGCGAGCCGAACAAGAACATCATCGAATTCCGCTCGGGCGACGTGGCCTCGTTCTGGCTGCTGCACACCTGCAACGAGGCTTATTCGGCGCTGTCGCACCTGTTCCACAATCCGCAGCTGCATCCCGAGCGCCTTTTCCAGGAGATGCTGCGCTTGGCGGGCGCGCTCATGACCTTCTCCAAGGTGCACACGCTGGCGGACCTGCCGGCCTATCAGCACGATGCGCCGGGCGCGGCCTTCGCGCAACTGGACGAGATCCTGCGCGACCTGCTCGACACCGTCATCTCCACCCGCTACTTCTCCATCGTGCTGGAAGAGCTGCGCCCCTCGTTCCACGTGGGCCGGCTGGACTCCGGCAAGCTCGACGAGACCACCGCGCTCTACCTGTCGGTGTCCGCCGCCACGCCGGCCAGCGAACTGGCCGAGACCGTGCCGCTCCGCTTCAAGGTGGGCGCGCCCGACGACGTGGAAAAGCTGGTGCTTTCCGCCATGCCCGGCGTGCAGCTCGTCTACACGCCGCAGGTGCCGCCCGCCGTGCCCGTCAAGCCGGGCGCGTGCTACTTCACCCTGCAGACGCGTGGCTCGCTATACGACCGCATGCTGCAGGCGCGCAGCATCGCCATCTATGCCCCCTCGGGCATACCCGATCTGAAACTGGACCTCATCGCCGTCACCCGCTAGAGCCTGCCCATGACCGCCGACGCGCCTTCCCTGATGCCCGGAGCCTCGCTCCCTCCCCGAGCCGCCGATTTTTACGGTTCGCGCCCCGCGAAGTCCTTGCTGGACCTGCTGTACGACGGCTTCCTGATGCTGTTCCTGCTGAAAAGCGGCCAGGAACCCGTCGACGCCGCTTCGTTCTCGGCGCGCGTGCAGCAGTTCCTGGCGGACTTCGAGCGCAGCGCCAAGAAGATGGATATCCCCGCCGAGGACGTCTACGCCACCAAGTACGCGTTCTGCGCCGCGGTGGACGAGACCGTGCTGAACTCCGGCTTTTCCATCCGCGACGCCTGGATGCTGCAACCGCTGCAGCTGACCCTGTTCGGCGAACAGCTCGCCGGCGAGAACTTCTTTGCCCGCCTGGAAGACCTGCGCGCGCAGGGCGCGCCGCGCCTGCAATCGCTGGAAGTGTTCTATATGTGCCTGCTGCTGGGCTTCCAGGGCAAGTACATGATCGAAGGCCAGGAGAAGCTGGGCTATCTCACGGCGCGGCTGGGCGACGAGATCACGCTGCTGCGCGGCAAGCGCTCGGGCTTCGCGCCGCACTGGCCCCTGCCCGACAAGATCGCCCATACGCTCAAGCGCGACGTGCCGCTGTGGAGCATCGGCGCGCTATTCGCCCTGCTGGGCCTGCTGGCCTATCTGGGCATGAGCCACTTCCTGAACCGCGACATGCAGACCGCCATGGCTCCGTACCATGACATCGTCAAGATCGGGCCGCGCGCCGCGCACCTGACCATTTCGCTCCCCTGACCCGCTACCCTGACAGCCGCAGGCCGACCGCTCCACACCATGACCGACCGTTCCCAAGCGCCCGCCGGATTCAGCAGCCTGGATGTTGCCGCCCTTTCCCAGAACGCCCGCATGCTGCAAGTGCGCACGCCGCTGGACGCGGCGCTCGCCGTAGAGCGCATGAGCCTGCGCGAAGGCGTCTCCGAACTGTTTGCCCTGACGCTGGACTGCCTGGCGTCCTCGGCCGAACTGGACGTACAGGCCCTGCTGGGCCGCGAGATCAGCGTCAGCGTGCTTCTGGCAGATGGCGGCAGGCGCCAATGGCATGCGGTGGTCGAAGGCGTGGACGCGCTGGGCGCCGACGGCGGCCTGGCGCGCTACCGGCTGCACGCCGCGCCCTGGCTGGCGGCCCTGGGCCTGCGCCGCGACAGCTTTCTGTTCCAGGACAAGTCGGTCACCGACATCCTCACCGAGATCTTCGCCGACTATCCGCAGGCGGCCTACTCCTTCGACATCGCCGAGCCGCCCGCGCCGCGCCCGCTGCGCACGCAGTACCGCGAAACCGATCTGGCTTTCGTGCTGCGCCTGCTGGCCGAAGCCGGTTTGAGCTTCCGCTTCGACCATCAGCAGGGCGAGCAGCAGGACGACGCCTCGGGCGGCGCGCGGCACCGGCTGGTGGTGTTCGACACTCGCGCGGCGCGGCCCGCCTGCCCCGACGCCACGCTGCGCTTTCACCGCAGCGACGCCACTGAAACCGAAGACAGCATCACGCGTTTCGGCGGGGCCCGCGCGGTGCAGTCCAACGCCGTCACCCGCCTGGCCTGGGACGACCGTAAGCTGCTTGCGCACGCGGCGCATGCGCAGTCCGACGTCCCGGCCGGCGCGGTGCCTCGCTTTGAAGACTACGACTACGATGGTCACGGCCGCTACTCCGACAGCGACGGCGCGGAACTTGCAGCCGCGCGCAGCCTGCAGGCGCATGAAGCCCGCATGGTGCGCTTTGACGGCGGCGGCACGGCCCGCCAGATGATGCCCGGCCATGACTTCACGCTGACCCAGCACAGCCGCTATGCCGCGGGTTCGGGCCAGGCCGTCGATGAGATGGGCGGCAACCGCTACACGCTGCTGCACGTTGAACACGAAGCCGCCAACAATCTGGGCAGCCAGGCCGCACGGGCGCTGGGCGAATCCGACCTGGAGCACGGCTCGTACCGCAACAGCTTCAGCGCCCTGCCTGCGGCCGCGCCGCTTGCGCCCGGCTGGCGCGCCAAGCCCACGGCCCCCGAGGGCCTGACAGCCGTGGTGATGGCCGCGCAGGACGCGCCCATTTCCTCGGGTCGCGACCTGCGCATCAAGGTGCAATTTCCCTGGCAGCGCGGCGCGCGTCCGCTGCCGGGCGGCCTGGCGCATCGCAGCCATGGCGACGACACTGGCAACGCGCCGGGCGACGACAGTTCCGGCACCTGGCTGCGCGTCGCCGGCGCGCAGGCCGGCCCCAATTGGGGCGCGCACCATCTGCCGCGCAAAGGCACCGAGGTCCTGGTCGAATTCCTGGACGGCGACATCGACCAGCCCGTGGCTTCGGCGCAGCTGTACAACGACGCCGACCTGCCGCCCTGGTCCGCCGGCGAGGACGCCGCGGCCAACCACCCTGGCACGCTCAGCGGCTGGCACAGCAAGGGCCTGGACGACGCGGGCCACAGCCAGTGGCTGTTCGACGACACGACCCGGCAGATGCGCACGCGCCTGTCCAGCTCCATCGGCGCCACGCAGCTGGGCCTGGGCTATCTGGTCGACCAGGCCGCGGACGAATCGAACCGCGGCGCATGGCGCGGCACCGGCTTCGAGCTGCGCTCGGATGCCTGGACCGTGGTGCGCTCCGGACAAGGCATGCTCGTGTCCGCCAGCGCGCGCGAAGACGCGCGGTCCACCCAGGCCGACGCACAGGAAGCGCTGACGCGCCTGCGCGGCGCGCAACATGCGGCGCAACGCCTGGATGCCGCGGGAACGAAGCGCCAGGCGCGCGCGCTCGCGGCCACCAGCCAATATGACGCGCTGACCCGTGCCATCGACCCCAAGGGCGATGGCCGCTATTCGGGCAGCGTTGGGGGCCAGCAGGCGGTCAAGGCCGGCGGCGGCGAACGCAGCGGCACCGAGGCGGTCGAGCGCATCGACGGCGCCCGCATGCTGATCGACGCGCCGTCCTCCCTCAACTTTGCCACGCCCGCCTCGGCCATCCTGCACGCCGGCGAGAACCTGCACGTCACTGCGCTGGCCGACGGCCACGTGGCCGCGCGCCAGACCTTCGCCACGGCTTCCGGCCGCTCCACCAGCCTGTTCGTCCAGGACGGAGGCATCCGCGCCGTCGCCGCCGAATCGCCGGTGTCGATCCACGCGCATACCGACATGCTGGAGATGCTGGCCGGCCAGGACATCACCGTCACATCCACCTCCGACAGCATCGAGATCCTCGCCAACAAGAGCATCACTTTGCAGGCCGCGGGCGCCAGCATCGTCATGAATGGCGGCGACATCCTGTTCAAAGGACCGGGCATGTTCTCGGTCAAGGGCGCGTCGCACAATCTGATCGGACCGGCCAGCGATGCGGCCGCGCTGCCCGCGCTGCCGTCCACGCAGGTGGGCGACCCGATGCTGGTCACGGCCGAACTGGTGCACCGCCCCAAAGCCAAGCTGCAGGCGCAGGCCAGCTCCGGCCACGCGCTGAATGCCGCCGGCGCGACTGGCTCGGGAGCCCCCCCCCCACCGCCCGCCGCCGCCCCCACCGCCGGGCCC
>NZ_JCBAMT010000130.1:0-13436 GCF_059760445.1 Achromobacter sp. D7-1
GCTAGTGACTCCGGCATTGGGGGTATGGGCGGTGATGGGTGGCGCGCGGCGCGCAGCCGCTTGCGCATCCAGATCCGTTCGCGCGCGCCACCCATCCGGCGGCGGAGTTGAAATGACGATGTTGGCCGATCTGTGTTCATTGGCGTCGCAGTTGAAATGCCAATTGTTCGCCAACTGCGTATGGGCATCCGAATGAAGCCACCAACAGCGCGCAGCGCCATCACAAATCGCAAGACACCGCGTAAGCCCCACGAGGCCGCCCGGGCGGCCGGCATGGGGCGGGCCCCGCAAGACCCGCCCTCCCACCACTGATCGTGGAAAAAATGCCAAGAACTCTGTCCGCCCCCGCTGACGTCAAGTTTCAACTGCCAGAGCCAGCTGCGCCGTGGGCCTGGGGCGAGCGGGGCGTCGATAAGCCCGAGGGAATCTGAAGGAAAGGCCGCAGGCCTGGACGAAGATGACGACGGGGCAGTCCGGAGCGAACGCTCCGGACCGCAATCGTTGCCCCGCTCGCCCCAGGCCCACGGCGCGGCTGGCGTCTTAAGAACCAACGCCGCCCAGCCATAGCTTCAAGCAGCCTGAACCACATCCCAGGTCACCGCATGACACCGCAGCTGCCGTCCGCCAACGCTAGCGACCACCGGAGCCTCCACCCTGCACTGCTCCCGCGCCATCGAACACCGAGGATGAAACGTGCACCCCGACGGCGGCGAAATAGGATTCGGCACCTCGCCCCCCATCGGCTCCCGATCCCGCCGCGGATCATCCAGGTCCGGAATCGTATCCAGCAGCATCCGCGTATATGGATGCTGTGGCGAGTCGAACAACTGATCGGCCGGCGCCTGCTCCACGATGCGCCCCAGGTACATCACCGCGACGCTGTCCGACACATGCCGCACCACCGACAGGTTATGGCTGATGAAGACATAGGTCAGCCCGAACTCCTTTTGCAGGTCGCCCATCAGGTTCAGGATCTGCGCCTGCACCGACACGTCCAGCGCCGAAGTCGGCTCGTCGCACACCAGGAACTCCGCCTCCGTCGCCAGCGCCCGTGCGATCGAAATCCGTTGGCGCTGGCCGCCAGAGAACTCGTGCGGAAAGCGCCCCGCGTCGCTGGCGGACAGGCCTACCAGTTCCAACAGCTCGTCCACCCGGCGCCGCGTCTCGGCGGGCGTGGCGCGCAGGCCCAGCGTGGTGATCGGCTCGGCCACGATATTGCCCACGCGCCAGCGCGGATTCAGGCTGGCATAGGGGTCCTGGAAAATCATCTGCGGATGCAGCACCCCGCCCTTGCGGTTCTGCCCATACCGCAGCGTTCCGCGCGTCGGCGCCACCAGGCCCACCAGCAGCTTGGCCAGCGTGGACTTGCCGCAGCCCGATTCGCCCACGATGCTCAGGGTCGTACCGCGCGGCACTGACAGCGAGACCCCGTCCACGGCTTTCAGGGTCTGCTCGGGCTGGCGCGACAGCGTGCGTTCCAGCCAGGGCGGCGACACGTCGAACCAACAGGCCAGGTCTTCGGCCCGCAACAACACATCATCGTTACGCGGCATGGGCGACTCCTCCTTGATGCAGCCAGCAGGCGCTGACGGTGGCGCCGGCCGGGGATGGGGCCAACGGCGGACGCTGCTGGCCGCAGCGCGGTCCGGCCATGGCGCAGCGCGGATGGAACGCACAGCCGTCTGGCATGGCGTGCAGGCGCGGCATGGCGCCGTCGATCTGGTTCAGCCGGGCCGCGCGCTGGCGCAGGCCCGGAATCGCATTCATCAGGCCCTGCGTGTACGGGTGGCCCGGGCGGCGCAGCACATCCAGCACCGGTCCGATCTCGACAATGCGGCCGGCGTACATCACCGCGACGCGGTCAGCGGTCTCGGCGATCACGCCCATGTCGTGCGTCACCAGCAGCACCGAGGTGCCCTGCTCGCGGCACAGGCGGCGCAAGAGTGCGGTGATCTGCGCCTGCACCGACACGTCCAGCGCCGTGGTGGGCTCGTCGGCGATGATGAGCGCCGGCCTGGCCGCCAGGGCCAGCGCGATCACCACGCGCTGGCGCATGCCGCCAGAGAACTGGTGCGGATAGTGGTCGATGCGCTTGTCCGCCGCCGGGATACCCACCGCCAGCAACAGTTCCAGCGCCCGCTGGCGCGCCGCCTGCGCCGTCACCTTGTCATGATGGCGGATCGTTTCGACCAGTTGGTCGCCCACGCTGAACAGCGGATGCAGGCTGGTCAGCGGATCCTGGAAGATCGCGCCGATCTCCTTGCCGCGCAAGCGCTGGCGCGCCTTGGGCGGCAGATTGTCGATGCGCCTGCCCGCCAGATGGATCTCGCCGCCGCCCAGCCGGCCGGGCGGCTCCAGCAGGCCGATCACCGCCATGCCGGTCAGCGACTTGCCGGCGCCGGATTCGCCGACCATGCCCAGGATCTCACCCGGATGGATGTCGAAACTGATGTCGCGCGTGGCGACCAGGACGCCGTGGCGCGTGGGGAATTCGACCGACAGGCCGCGCACGGACAGGGTCGGCGCGGTGTTGGTGGCGACCAGCGGCTGCGCGGTGTTGGGAACGATGGCCATCATGACGGACTCCTTGCGGGACGCGGATAGCTGGAGGAGAAAATCTGCTCGGCCGGCGGATGGCCCCAGGTGCGGTCGGGGTAACGGGCCACCAGCCCGTCGAACTGCGTCTGCGCCTGCTCCTGCGCCAGGCGCGCGTCGAAGCCGGGAATGCGGCCGTCCACCATGACGAAGCGGCCGTCGATTACCACCTGCGACACGTCGCGCCCGCTACCGCTCACCATCAGCGTCTGTATGGGATCGATCAGTTGGCCGTTACGGTCGTGCGAAAAATCGAAGACCACGATGTCGGCCTTGGCGCCCACGGCCAGCCGGCCCAGGTCCCGCCGGCCCAGCGCGTCCGCGCCGCCCACCGTGGCGGCGTCGTAGTAGTCTTCAGAGCGGACCGCCTCGGTCGAGCCATCGGCCACGCGGCACAGCATCATGCCCACCTGCATGTTCAACACCATGTCCGGCGGCCAGGTGTCCGTGCCCATGCCGATGTTCACGCCCAGCTTGCGGTAGCGCGCAAACGATTCCAGCGTGGCGCCGTGGCGTCCCGACACCAGCGGGCAATGCACGATGCTGGCGCCAGAATCCCGGATGATCTCCAGGTCGCGTCCCGGCCGGTCGATATGGCGCGAGCCCGACACATAGGTGCCGTGCGGCAGCAGCGCGCGCTCGGACAGGAAGTCCAGGCTTTGCAGCCATTCCGGCGGGCTCATGCCGTGCTGTTCCAGCACCAGGTCGTACTCCAGGCGCGACTGGCAGCAATGCAGCCGGATCGGCATGTCCCGTTCGCGCGCCGCGGCTGCGGAGGCGCGCAGCAGCGCCGGCGTGCAGGTCTCGATGCGGTCGGGCGACAGCATGGCGCGCACTCGGCCGTTGTGCCGGCCTTCGATCTCGTCGCAGAAGGCCAAGGCTTCGGCCAGGCCCGCCAGGCCGCGCGCCTCGTCGTAGTGGCAGCGGATCTTGCCCGCAGCGTCCACATAGGTGTGGCCGCTGCGATAGGCCGGCCCCAGGTAGACGCGCAGGCCCAGTTCGCCGGCCGCGTTGGCGGCCGACAGGAATTCATCGCGGGTCTCGCCCCACACCCGGTAGAACAGCGAAGCGATCGGCAGCGCCGTCGTGATGCCGTTGCGTATCAGTTGGGCGAAGGCGTAGCGCTTCTGGAACGCCAGTTCGGCCGCCGTGTACATCTCGTACGGCCCCTGCTTCATATAGCTCTCGGGCCAGATGCGGCCCTTCTTCCAGGCCGGCGAATTGTCGAAGCCCAGGATGGTCGTGTCCAGGTCGGACAACGCATCCAGGTCCACGAAGCCCGGGCCGATCAACGCCCGGCCGTAGTCGCGGCGCTGCGCCACCGGCCCCGGGTAGCGGTGGCCGACGTAGACGATGCGATCGCCCTCGAACACCACCTCGCCGTTCTCGTACAGGCAATGGCGGCCATTCTCGTGGCCCACCACCCAGCGGGCGGTCAGCAAGATGGGACCTTGCGGCGCGCTCATCATGGCGCCTCCGCCAGCGCGCGGCCGTCGCGGGCAACCACGCGTCCGTTCTTGACGACCAGCTTGCGCACCGGGCGCGAGACGATGGCTTCGGCCACCGTCTCGGCGTCCACCAGCACGAAGTCGGCGCGGCAGCCCGGCGCGAGGCCGTAATCGGACAGGCCCATGACCTGCGCATTGCCATAGGTCGCCACGTGCAGCGCCAGATCCAGCTCGTCGTCGCGGCGGAAGTTGTTGCGCAGGCCCACCAGCATGGTCCGCTCCAGCATGTCGGGCTTGCCGTAAGGGCCCCAGGTGTCGCGCATGCCGTCGTTGCCCGTGCAGACCGTGACGCCGGCCGCGTGCAGCTTCGCCACATTGGGCACCGGTCGCGAGGCCGAGCCCGTGGTCATGATGTGCACGCCGGCCTTCAACAAACCTTCGGTCAAGGCCTGCACTGCGTACGTGTCCGGCATGCCCAGGCAGAAGGAATGCGACAGCGTGACCTTGCCCTGCATGCCCAGCGCCAGCACCCGGTCTATGGTCATCTGCATCGAGAACGCGCCGAGTTCGCCCGCTTCGTGCAGATGAATGTCGATGGGTTTTCCATGCCGCTGCGCCAGCCCGAAGATGGCGTCCAGATGCCCCTTGGGATCGCGGTCCATGCCGGCCGGATCCAGTCCGCCCACCACTTCCGCGCCCATCCGCAGGGCCTCATCCATCAGTTCCAGCGTGCCGGGCCGGATCAACAGCCCGCTCTGCGGGAACGCGACGATCTCCACGTCGATCTGGTCGCGGTACTGTTCGCGCGCACGCATCACGCCTTCGATCGCCCCCAGCCCGATGTCCGTGTCCACGTCCACATGGCTGCGGATGTGGCTGGTGCCGTCGCCGATCGACATCACCAATTGACGGGCCGACTGGCGGTACGGGTCGATGTCCAGGCGCTTCTTCTCGGCGCGCTCGTTCTCGATCTTGTCGATCAGGCGCGGGCCTACCTCGTTGCGGTACCAGGGCATGCCGTACATGGTCTTGTCCAGGTGTGCATGGGCGTCGATCAGGCCCGGCAGCATCAGCGCGCCGCCTCCGTCCACGATCTCCACCCCGGCGGGCGCCGGTCCGCCCAGCGCCTGGATGCGGCCGTCGCGCACCAGCACCGAGGTCAGCTCGCCGCCTGCCGGACGGACTTGGGTATACAGCGTTGCGTTTTCCATGGTTCTACTCTTGTCGGTTTGCGTTCAGCGCAGACGGGGATTCAGGGCGTCGCGCAGCCAATCGCCCAGCAGGTTCACCACCAGCACGATCAGGCTCAGGTACAGCGCGGGAAACACCACCACCCACCACTGCCCCGAAAACAGGAACTGGTTGCCCAGCCGGATCAGCGTGCCCAGCGAAGGCTCGGTAGGCGGCATGCCCACCCCCAGGAAGCTGAGCGTGGCCTCGATCAGGATCGCCAGGCCCAGGTTCAGGGTGGCGGTCACCATGACCGGCGTCAGCGTGTTGGGCAGGATGTGCGTCAGCATGATGCGCAGCGAGCTCACCCGGATCAGGCGCGCCGCCTGCACGTATTCCTTGCCGCGCTCCACCAGGGCCGAAGCCCGCACCGTGCGCGCGTACTGCACCCAGTTGGTCATCGAGATGGCCAGGATCAGGATCACCGCCGACAGGGTTTCGCGCATGCCGGGCGGCAGCAGCTGGCGGAATACCGCCGTCACCAGGATCGCGACCAGAATGGTCGGGATGCTCAGCAGCGTGTCGCCCAGGCGCATCAGCGCATTGTCGACCCAGCCGCCGAAATAGCCCGCCGCCAGCCCCACCAGCAGGCCGATGGCCAGGGACAGCACCACCGTCGCCAGCCCGATCACCAGCGACATGCGCGAGCCGTACAGGATGGCGGACCAGACATCGCGGCCCTGCGTGTCCGTGCCCAGCAGGAATTGCGGGTCAGAGCCGGCCTCCCAGACCGGCGGCAGCTCCGCGTTCAACAAGTCCAGCTGCGCCAGGTCGTAGGGATTCTGCGGCGCGATCCAGGGCGCGAACACGGCCAGCAGCACCACCGCCAGCAGCACGATTCCCGCGCCCATGGCCACGTAGTCCTGCCGCAGGCTCCACCACAGATCGCTGCGCAGGAAACGGGCCAGCCAGCCCTGGCCCTGCCCCGTTGCGGAAAATGGCTTAGTGAGCATTGGCGCCTCCCTTGACGTGCTGGCTGCGCAGGCGCGGGTCGACCACGCCGTACATCATGTCCACCAGCGTGTTCAGCGCCACGAAGATGAAGGACACGATCACCAGATAGGCGGCCATGACGGGAATGTCCACGAACATGACCGATTGGATGAACAGCAGCCCCATGCCGGGCCACTGGAAGACCGTTTCGGTGATCAGCGCAAAGGCGATCAGGTTGCCGATCTGCATGCCGGTCACGGTGATCACCGGCATCAGGCAGTTGCGCAGGGCCAGCCGGAAATGCACCACCCGGTCCGGCAGGCCGCGCGCGCGGGCGAACTTGATGAACTCGGTGCGCAGCGTCTCCAGCATTTCGGCCCGCACCAGGCGCATGATCAGCGTGATCTGGAACAGCGCCAGCGTGATGGACGGCAGCACCAGCGCGGCGCGCCCGGATGGCGTGAGCAGGCCGGTGGTCCACCAGCCTATCTTCACCGTGTCGCCGCGCCCGAAGCCCGGCAGCCAGCCCAGCTGCACCGAGAAGATCAGGATCAGCATGATCCCCACCACGAAGCTCGGCAGCGAGATGCCCAGGATGGAAACGAACTGCAGCGTTTGCGCCAGGCGCGACTTGCGGTAGATGGCCGTCAGCACGCCCAGCGGCACGCCGATGACCAGCGACAGCAAGGTCGCCATCAGGACCAGTTCGAACGTGGCCGGAAAGCGCTCGGCCACCAGCGCGAACACGTCCTGCTGGTTGCGGTAGGAAATGCCGAACTCGCCCTGCGCCGCGTTGGTCACGAAGTGCACGAACTGCATGCCCACCGAAGCATTCAGCCCCAAGCGCTCGCGCAACTCGTCGCGCTGCGTCTGCGAGGCCTGCTCGTTGAGCATCATGTCGACGGGGTCGCCGACGAACCGGAAAATCACGAAGGCCAGCAGCGCCACCGCCAGCATGACGCCGACCGCGTTGAAGACCCTTCTTACTATGAACGCCAGCATATGCGGCTCCCCTTCAGACCTCTGTCATTCCCAGGACCGCCGGCGGGCGACGGTCCGCGGCCTCATTGCATGCGCACAGTCCACAGGCGCGCCTTGTTGTCCGGCATCTGCAGCACCTCGCCCACGTTCTTGCCCACGGCCCAGGCCATCGGCTGCTGGTGCAGCGGCAGGAAGCGCGCGTCGTCATGCAGCGTCTGCAGCACGTCGGCCATCATCTGCACCCGCTTGGGGCGATCCATTTCGGCCGCCGCGGCGTCGATCCTGGCGTCCAGCGCCGGATCGCCCCACTGGCCCCAGTTGAAGACGCCGGCCGGGCCGCTGCGGCTGTGCATCACCTGCAGCAGGATGGACAGCGCGTCGATCTGCGGCTCGTTGGCCCAGCCGTGGATGGTGATGTCGAACTCGCCGCGCGAGCGCTTGGGGTTCTGCAGCGAACGCGGGCCGCTGGCCAACGAAGCCTTCACGCCGATCCGCGCCCACATGGAGGCGGCGGCCTGGCAGATTTCCTCTTCATTGACGAACATGTCGTTCGAACACAGCAGCGACACCGTGAATCCGTCCGGGTAGCCGGCCTCGGCCAAGAGCTTCTTGGCGCGCGCGGCGTCGAACGGCAGGCGCTCTTCCTGCTTGGGCTCGTAGCCCGGGATGGACGGCGCCACCAGCGCCCCCGTGGTGCGCGACAGGCCGCGCATCACGCGCTTCTGGATCAGTTCCGGCGACAGCGCCATGTACAGCGCCTGGCGCACTTTCAAATCCTTCAGCGGATTCTTGTCAGTGATGTTGGAGCCGACCAGCTTGTCGCCCAGGTTGAAGCCGAAGTACAGGGTGCGCAACTCGGTCGAGGCCAGCACCTTGACGTTGGACGCCGCGCGCAGCCGGTCCAGATCCTGCAGCGGCGCGTTCTCGGTGAAATTGATGTCACCCGACAGCAGCGCTGCCACCCGGGTGGGCGCGGACGCGATCGGCGTGAATTCGATTCGGTCCAGGTTGTGCTGCGGCTTGTCCCACCAGCCGGGGTTGACCACCAGCACGGTGCGCGTGTCCGGGCGGTACGACTCCACCTTGAAGGGACCCGTGCCGTTGGCGTTGTGGGTGGCGTAGCCTTCGATCTTCTTGGCGGCGTCGGTGGGCTTCAGGCTGTTGTTGTCCACCAGCCACTGGCGGTTGAAGATGAAGATATTGGTCAGGTCATTGAGCATCAGCGGATACGGATGCGTCATTTCGATCTCGACCGTGTAGTCGTCCACCTTGCGCACCGCCTTGAAGGCCGGCAGATTGCCCTTCAAGGGCGAGGCCTCATCCGAGACCCGGGTCATCGACGCCACCACATCGTCCGCCGAGAACGGCGCGCCGTTGTGGAACTTCACCCCTTTGCGCAGATGAAAGCGCAACACCGTGGGCGACGGGGTCTCCCAGGATTCCGCCAATGCGGGCGTGATGTTGAACTTGTCGTCATAGCGGATCAGCGCTTCGTACACATGGTTCAGGAACGCCAGATTGAAGGTGCTGCCGTACGAGTACGGATCCAGCGAATCCAGGTCCCGCGCCGCGCCCCACTTCAGCGTGTTGGCGGCGCTGGCCCCCGTGATGGCCGACAGCGCGATCACGGCGCCCGCGGTCCACTTGAGCAAAGTCTTCATGGCTGCAACTCTCCCTTGTGTATCGGTCTGAACTCGCCGGGGTCGTGCCCGGCGCGGTGGGTAAGACGAAAAAACTAGGAGTGCGCGTCCGGGCGGATCAGCGACAGCCGCTGCGCGCGCTCCAGGGACGCCAGCGCCAGCGCCTGGGCCAGGGCGGCGCGGTAGGAATCGATGATGGGCACGGCCGGCAGGCGCGGCAGGCTGGGCAGGTAGCCCGCCAGC
Source organism: Achromobacter sp. D7-1 (assembly GCF_059760445.1). Lineage (NCBI taxonomy): Bacteria > Pseudomonadati > Pseudomonadota > Betaproteobacteria > Burkholderiales > Alcaligenaceae > Achromobacter > Achromobacter sp. D7-1. The sequence continues at coordinate 9,071 of NZ_JCBAMT010000130.1, forward strand.
GCGGCCCCCGCCACGATCACGACGTCCGCGCCCTGCGCCACGGCCGCGTCGAGCGCCCGGCTGACCTGCAGCGCCGACTCGGCCGAACGCGACACGTAGTCCAGGGCATTGCCCGGCAAGGCCAGAATGCCGGCGCAGCGGGACTCCAGCCCCAGTTGGCGGATCTGTTCGCGCAGCATGCCGGGCCAACGCTGCCCCACAGTCACGATGGCGTAGCGGTCGCCGCGCTGCATGGCGCTCATGATCGAGGCCTCGGCCATGCCCACCACGGGCACGTCCAGGCGTTCGCGCACCGCGCCGATGCCGGGTTCACCGAAACAGGCCAGCAGACAGGCGTCGAATCCGCCGTCCGGCGTCTCGCCGGCCGCCCGCTCCACGATGTCCAGCACCGCATGGGCGGCAATGGCCGCCTCCGCGCGGCTGGCGATGTAGGCGGGGCCGAAAGCCGCGGTCACCGCATGGATGCGGACCGTATTCCCGTAAAAAGCCTCGGCCTGGCTGGCCAGGCTGGTCGTCAGGTCGGACGTGGTGTTGCCGTTGACCACCAGCAGGCGGTAAGGCGAGGAAAGGGACAGCTCGGTTGCAGCGGCCTGCGGTACAGCGGACATGGATCAGCCTTTGTTTATTTGTATACAAACAAAAAGACTGTTTTTGGACAATCTTGAATTTTTTGTATAAAAATTTGTATACGATTTATGTCGCCAATGTACTCCGCAGAGTCACGGCGGCAAGCTATCGCTAACCCTTAGCCTGCGGTGTAGTATGCTTTCCTGCACCAAGAAAAATGCGCGCCGGCAGCGCCAGCCGGACCATTCCAACACTCTGAAAAGCGCGCAGGCATAGGAGCCAACAAGAAGATGAAGTCCCTCGCGCCGCCGGCCAATGAGCCCGCCAAGAAAGACGTCAGCCGCAACGAAATCGTATACAAAAATTTGCGCATGGCCATCATCGAGCAGGCCCTGCTGCCGGGCGACAAGCTGCCCGAAGACATCATCGGCGAGCGATTCGGCGTCAGCCGGACCATCGTCCGCAGCGTCCTGACGCGCCTGTTCAGTGAAGGGCTGGTGGATCTGCGGCCGAACCGCGGCGCCGCCGTGGCCCGCCCCAGCCTGGAAGAAGCGCACGACATCTTCGAGGCGCGCCGCTGCCTGGAGCGCGACGTGGCGCGCCGGCTGCTGCAACACATCACCGAGGCGGGGCTGGCACGGCTGGAACAGCACGTGGCGCAGGAAGAAGAAGCCCGCAAGCGCAACAGCGCCAACGAATCGATCCGGCTGTCAGGCGAATTCCATATCCTGATGGCGGAGCTGTCGGGCAATGCGGTGTATGCGCGCTACGTCAACGAGATCGTGTCGCGCTGCTCGCTGATCCTGGCCCTGTATGGCCGGCCGCATTCGAGCGAATGCGCGGTCAGCGAACACATGGAGATCGTGGCGGGCCTGCGCGCGCGCGACGAGAAGCACGTGCTGCACCTGCTGGAGCACCACCTGGAATCGGTAACCGCGCGCGCGCTGCTGACCGCGGACGGCCAGGGCGTGCGCGATATCCGCAAGATCCTGGACCGCTACGGCACGTAGGGGCGCGCCCGCCCGCTGGGCGTGCGGCGTCCCCCAACGAAAAAGCGCCCGATCCGGGCGCTTTTTTGGTTGGGGAGGCTAGATTTCGCGCTCTTCCGTCTTGAGGTTGTTGTCGCGAGCGAAATCCACCACGAACTTGTACGCCAGCGGTTCCAGATCGCGCAAACGCAAATCGACCACGATCCCGCGCACGCCGTCGATCACGACGGGCAGCACATAGGGCGAATAGGTGAGGTGGTTACCGGCACAGCCGGCGGGCCGGAATTGTGCCATTACGCCGGCGAGCCGTTCCGCCCAATCGCTGGGGCGAAAGCGGCTACCGCTTTCGGTAACGCCATGAATTACGAATTGTCTGACGCGAGTTGCCATGAGTTCTTCACTACAGCGCGCCCTTCACGAAAGCCGGATCTTCGGCGTGATCAAACATGCGCCCTGCGCCGCGAATTGTATATGATTGATCCTTTGCCCTCTTTCAAAAAGCGATTCGCCTGGGAAAACGAGCTGCCGGGGCTGCCAAACCCGGCGGCATTCCACGGGAACTCCGACCGAGCTCCAGCGCAATCCGCTTCATCCACAGGAGGATCCGCGATGACCTCGCCTCTGGCCAATATCTACGCCCGGCTGCCGGTATCGTTCACGCACGGCCAGGGCGTCTGGCTGTGGGACGCCGAAGGCCGCAAGTACCTGGACGCGCTGGCCGGCATCGGGGTGTCCTGCCTGGGCCACGCCCATCCGAAACTGGTGGCCGCCATCAGCGAGCAGGCCGCGCGCGTCATCCATACCTCGAACATCTACGAAGTGCCGCAGCAGACCGAGCTGGCGGCGCGCCTGACGCAGCTGTCCGGCATGCAGGAAGTCGCGTTCAACAACAGCGGCTCCGAGGCCAACGAGGCTGCGATCAAGCTGGCCCGCTATTACGCTTACCAGCGCGGCAACAAGCACGCCCACATCATCACCATGGATTCGTCCTGGCATGGCCGCACGCTGGCCACGCTGGCGGCCACGGGCAGCGAAAAGGCGCGCAAGGGCTTCGAGCCCCTGCCCTCGGGCTTCATCCAGGTGCCCTACAACAGCGTGGACGCGGTGCGCGCCGCCGGCGACGCCGAACCGCGCGTGGCCGCCGTGCTGCTGGAGGTGCTGCAGGGCGAAGGTGGCATCCGTCCCTCCGATATTGCCTATCTCCAGGAAGTGCGCCGGCTGTGCACCGAGCGCGGCTGGTTGCTGATGATCGACGAAGTCCAGTCCGGCATCGGCCGCACCGGCAAATGGTTCGCCCACCAGTGGGCCGATATCGTGCCCGACGTCATGACCCTGGCCAAGGGCCTGGCGGGCGGCGTGCCGATCGGCGCCATGCTGGCCGCCGGCCCCGCCGCCGGCGTGCTCACGCCCGGCAGCCACGGCACCACCTTCGGCGGCGGCCCGCTGGTCTGTGCGGCCGGATTGGCCGTGCTGGACGCGCTGGAATCCGAAAAGCTGCTGGACAACGCCCACAACGTCGGCAACCACCTGCAAGCCGCCCTGGCCGACGCGCTGGCCGGCACCCAGGGTGTCACTGAAATCCGCGGCCGCGGCCTGATGCTGGGCATCGAGCTTGCCCGTCCCTGCGGCGTGCTGGCCCTGCGCGCCCTGGAGGCCGGCCTGCTCATCAACGTCACGCGCGACCGCGTCATCCGCATGTTGCCGCCGCTGATCCTCAACCGCGACGAAGCCGACCGCATCGTCGCGATCCTGGTTCCGCTCATCCAGGAATTCCTGGCCGAAACACCATAAAATCAACGTCCCGCCCGGACCATGAGCCTGGCCGGGCCCCATGACCTGCGACATCACCATGACTCCTCCCACGACTCAAAACGGCCCGTTGCGGCACTTCCTGCAGTTCAAGGACTTCTCGTCCGCCGAGATCGCCTACGTGCTGGACCGCGCGCGCCTGATCAAGGACAAGTTCAAACGCTACGAACCCCACATGCCGCTGCATGACCGCACGCTGGCGATGGTGTTCGAAAAGGCCAGCACGCGCACCCGCGTGTCGTTCGAGGCCGGCATGTACCAGATGGGCGGTTCGGTCATCAACCTGACCTCCAACGACTCGCAGCTGGGCCGCTCCGAGCCCATCGAAGACACCGCGCGCGTCATCTCGCGCATGGTCGACATCGTCATGATCCGCACCTTCGAGCAGACCCGCATCGAGCGCTTCGCCTCGCACTCGCGCGTGCCCGTGATCAACGGCCTGACCAACGAATTCCACCCTTGCCAGATCCTGGCGGACATCTTCACCTACATCGAGCACCGCGGCCCCATCGCCGGCAAGACGGTGGCCTGGGTGGGCGACGCCAACAACATGGCCTACACCTGGCTGCATGCCGCCGAAATGCTGGGCTTCACGCTGCACGTGTCGACCCCGGCCGGGTACGAGCTCGAAGCCTCGCGCATCGGCACGCCGCCGGCCACGGTGCTGCGCCAGTTCAAGGACCCCATGGAAGCCTGCAAGGGCGCGCACCTGGTCACCACCGACGTCTGGACCAGCATGGGCTATGAAGCCGAAAACGAAGAGCGCCGCGCCGCCTTCGCCGACTGGTGCGTGGACGCCGAAATGATGGCCGCCGCCGACGCCGAAGCCGTGTTCATGCACTGCCTGCCCGCCCACCGCGGCGAGGAAGTCACCGGCGAAGTGATCGACGGACCGCAAAGCGTGGTCTGGGACGAAGCCGAGAACCGCCTGCACGTGCAGAAGGCGCTGATGGAGTTCCTGCTGCTGGGCCAGATCAAGTAAGGTCCCCGCACGCAAGAAA